>NZ_DJTK01000081.1:0-106479 GCF_002438225.1 Pseudomonas sp. UBA6310
CGGGCTGTTGGTGACCCACATCTTGCTGCCGGCCAGGCGATAGCCGCCCTCGACCTTCTTCGCCCGGGTGATCATCGAGCCGGGTTCGGAGCCGTGGTTCGGCTCGGTCAGGCCGAAGCAGCCGATGTACTCGCCGCTGGCCAGCTTGGGCAGGTATTTCTGCCGGGTCGCCTCGTTGCCGAATTCGAATATCGGTACCATCACCAGCGAGGACTGCACGCTCATCATCGAGCGGTAGCCCGAGTCGATGCGCTCCACTTCGCGGGCGATCAGCCCGTAGCAGACGTAGTTCAGCCCGCTGCCGCCGTAAGCTTCCGGGATGGTGGCGCCGAGCAGGCCGGTATCGCCCATCTCGCGGAAGATCGCCGGGTCGGTCTTTTCGTGGCGGAAGGCTTCCAGCACGCGCGGCGCCAGTTTGTCCTGGGCGAACTGCTGGGCGCTGTCGCGGACCATGCGTTCTTCTTCGCTGAGTTGCTGATCGAGCAGCAGCGGGTCGATCCAGTTGAAGCTTGCCTTGCCGGCCATGAAGACGTCCTCGTGCGGGAGTGAAGGTGGCCTGCGCGTGGAGGGTTTCAGCCACCGCCCACGCAGACCGTCATGCTTCTAGCCTAGGCAGGCCAGGGCGGACTGACAAACGAGGATTTCGCAGGTCATTGTGCGAATACCTCACTTCGAGATAGTTTCAGCCGGCCATTAAGCGCCTGATCAGTGAGGGCTTCGCATAGATGCGCCGGAAGATTCCCAGCACCGCGGCGTTGATCGCGTTCGAGGCCTCGGCCCGCCACGAGAGTTTCACCCGCGCCGCCGAGGAACTGTCGCTGACCCAGGGGGCGGTCTGCCGGCAGATCGGCACGCTGGAACAGTTCCTCGGCGTCGCGCTGTTTCGCCGCTCGCGACGGGGGGTCAGGCTCACCGAGGCCGGGCTCGCCTACTCCCGGCGGGTGGCGGCGCAGCTCGATGCGGTGGAGCGCGACACCCTGGCGGTGATGGGCCAGCAGGGCAACCAGGCGGTGGAGCTGGCGCTGGTGCCGACCTTCGGCACGCAGTGGCTGCTGCCGCGGCTGAAGGCCTTCCAGCGCCTGCACCCGGAAGTCACCGTGCATCTGACCAACCGCACGCGACCGTTCCTCTTCGCCGACACCGCCTTCGACGCGGCGATCTACTTCGGCGACGCCAACTGGTCGGGCACCCAGTCGCATTACCTGATGCCGGAGAACTCGCTGCCGGTGTGCAGCCCGGAACTGCTCGAAGGCCGTGGCGAACTGAGCGCGGCGCAGATCGCCCGCCTGCCGCTGCTGCAGCAGACCACCCGGCCCTATGCCTGGCGCCAGTGGTTCGGGTCGCTGGGCATGAACATCGCGGGGGACCTCGGCGGGCCGCGCTACGAGTTGTTCTCCATGCTCGCCCAGGCCGCCGAGCATGCGATGGGTGTGGCCCTGATCCCACCGTTCCTGATCCAGCGTGAGCTGGCCGAGGGCCGCCTGGTGATCGCTAAGGAACACGCCTGCCTCAGCGACAAGGCCTATTACCTGATGATTCCCGAGCGCAAGGTGGAGTCCGCCGCGTTGATCGCCTTCCGCGACTGGCTGCTGGAGCAGGCCCGCGATTACCGCGAGACGCCGTCGCGCTGATGGCCAAAGGCCGCCTGTACATCCGTACTATTGGTTCATCCCCTCCCCAGAACTAGCGTTCCACACAGCCCGCACGTCTGCCGCCTCGGGGCGTCAGGCGCTGCTCGTGGGCGCATAACGACAATCATCCGTCCCCAGGAGGAGAACATGAAAGCCTTCGCTCTCGTCGCCCTAGGTCTCGCACTGACCGGCTGCGCCGCGCCCGGCCAGCAACAGGCCACCCAGGCTTCGCAGAAATTCGACGCCACCTACATCAATCAGAACCTGGTTTCCGGCAAGACCAGCTCCAGCGACGTGATCAGCCGCTTCGGCGCCCCGGATTCGCGCAGCGTGTCGGGCACCGGCGAAGAACGCTGGACCTACCGTCGGCAGGCCAGCGCCGGCTCATCCGGCAGTCTGATGGATTCGCTGCCGGCGAGTCTCAAGCGCCGCCTGAACAACACCGCGGCGAAGAGCGAATACGGTTCCGACGTGCTCGGCATGGCCGACTCGCTGCTCAGCGGCGAGGGTGATGGCCTGGTCAATGCAGTCGCCAACAATGGCAGCGCCGCGCCTTCGCCGCAGGTCGATTCGCTGACCATCTACCTGCGCAAGGACGTCGTCTCGCGCTTCGACTACTGACCCTCCGGCCACGCGTCGCACCGCTGTCCAGCGCGGCCGCGACGCGGCTACCATGGCCGCACCGAGCCCAGCGGGGCGCCGATTCCCAGCAGGAACCCGTCGCATGGAACGCATCATCGTCGCCGACGACCATCCGATTTTCCGCGAAGGGCTGTCGCGCATCGTCCGCCGGATGATGCCGGCGGTGCACATCGAGGAGGCCGCCAACCTCGACGCCGTGCACGCGCTGGCCCGCCAGGCGCCGCCGGAAGTGCTGATCCTCGATCTGATGTTTCCCGGCCTGAGCGTGCCCGCGTCGATCCGCTCGCTGCGTCAGGAATTCAATCGCTCCTCGATCATCATCGTTTCCATGATCGACGATGAGGCGCAGATCGATCAGGTGATGGCGGCCGGTGCCGACGGCTTCGTCGGCAAGTCGCTGCCACCGGACGAGATCGGCGACGCGATCCTGGCGATCCGCGCGGGCGAGTTCGTGGTTCGCTACGTCCGCGGCGGGATTCTCGGACAGAGCCCGGAGCGGGCGCGTGTTCAAGGCCTGACGCCGCGCCAGCAGGAGGTGCTGCGGCTGCTCACCGCCGGCCTGTCGAACAAGGAAATCGCCCGCGAGCTGGACATATCGCCCTTCACCGCGCGCCTGCACGTCTCCTCGTTGCTGCAGTCGCTCGGCGTCGCCAGCCGTAGCGCCGCCGCGGCGCTCGGCGCCAGTGCCGGGCTGCTCGTGCGGCGCTGATCAGGCCGACCGCGCCTGCAGGTCGAGCTTCAGCGCCAGCAGCATCGAACGCAGCTCGGCAGGCCGCACCGGCTTCGCCAGCACCGGCACCTGGGTGTCGTTCAACGCCTGCTGCGCCTTTCGCACGTCGTGCCCGGTGATCACGATCGCCGGCACGCGGCGACCGTGCAGGCGGTTGAGGTAGTCGATGCAGTCGGCGCCGGACATGCTGCGGCCGAGATCGAAATCGGTGATCACCAGATCGAAGTCCGCCGTGGTGTCCAGCGCCGAGGTGGCGCTGTGCACCTCGCACCCCCATTTCTGCAGCAGCGTGGCGGTGGCCAGCAGCACGTCGCGGTCGTCCTCGATCAGCAGCACGCGCAGGCCGGTGAGCAGGCGCCGGTTGGAGCCCTCGTGCTGCGCCGGTCGGTACTGGTCCGCGCGGCTCAGCGGCAGGCCCTCGATGGCGACGCTGGTGCCATGTCCCGGCCGCGAGCGGATACGCACGCCGAGGCCGAGCATTTCGGCGATGCGCTTGACGATCGAGAGGCCGAGGCCGACGCCCTCCACGTCATGGTCGCGCGAGCGGCGGACGCGGTAGAACTCGTCGAACAGGTGCGGCAGGTCCTGCGCATCGATGCCCGGACCGCGGTCGTGGATTTCTATGGCGAGGCCGCCGTCGCGGTGCCGGCAGCCAATCAGCAGCGCCTTGCCCGGCGCGTACTTCAGCGCGTTGGAAAGCACGTTCTGCAGCAGCGTGCCGAGCAGCGCAGGGTCGCAGCGCACGTGGCAGCGGCTCGGGCGGACCTTGATCGTTACACCGGCCCAGCGCGCGGCCTCGGTGTTCTGCCGGACCAGCCCGGCGAGCACCTCGTCCATCGCCAGCACCTCGGCGCTCGGCACCACCTGGCCGTTGTCCAGGGTGTAGACGTCGAGGATCGAGCGGAACAGCTGTTCCACGCTCAGCAGCGAGCGGTCGATGTTGTCCACCATGCGGCGTTCCTCGTCGCCCAGCCGGGCGTCGCGCAGGCAGGCGGTGAACAGGCTGATGGAGTGGATCGGCTGGCGCAGGTCGTGACTGGCCTGGGCGAGCAGGCGCGATTTGGCCAGGCTCGCCGTCTGCGCCTGCTCCGACGCCTGGCGCGTGCGGGTCAGCAGAACGTGCGCGTAGGCCGGCACCATGAAGGTGGTCACCAGCAGCGTCAGCGGCACGAAGGGGTTTTGCCAGAGGTACGGCGACAGCAGCGCCATCACGCCGATCGACAGCAGCGCCAGGCCCGTCGCCAGTGTCAGGTAGCGCGTGCCGTAGCGCATGCCGTTGCCCACCGTGACCCAGAGCAGCGCACCGTAGACCGGCAGCATCGCCTCGCCGCCGATGATCATCGCGAAGGTGATCGCGGCGTAGTCGTGAACCATCGCCAGCAGCCGTCGCACCGGTTTGACGCCCGGCTTGCGCACGATCCAGGCGATCAGGGCGAAGGACGCCACGAGAAAGGCGGCGTTGTAGATCAGGATGCTGCGCAGCTGCGCCTCGACCAGATAGCCAGTGAGGTAAAGCAGCATCACGTAGAGCGTCGCGATGCTGGACAGCACCAGGCGCACCAGGGCCTGCGAGCGTTCCGTATCACGTGTCGAAGGGGCAGGGCGGATCATCGTCGGGGTTTCCCTCGTAGCGTCCGGCAAGGGTAGCAAGTTGCGCTCGTCACCCGGGCAGGTGTGTCTGGTATGGAACAGCTGACCATGTAGCGTTCTGTCGTCTTTGCTACATGGTCCCGGCGACGCTGTGTCGCAGGTGTGGCGGACCTCGTGGCGGTTAAGACGAAAAACCGACTGATGGCAGAGCATTCGATTCGCCCATGGGCCGCTCCCGTGAACGAAACCGTTTCCCCGCTACAGGCTGCATGGCCCGTGGGCTGTGGCCTGAAAGGGAAATGCCGGGTCAAACCGTGACTTGTAGTTATTGCCGCGACAGCCCTTCATAACTTCTTGATGGGTGTCGCGGTTCAGTTGCAAAATGCCGCGCCCCGCCGTTTCGCTTGCGGCACGGGATGTGCTGCCGGTCCGGTTCGGCGGTAAACAGCGCCTGTCATAACAATGATCGCAGGAGATTGGTCAGTGCATATCGGTGTTCCCCTCGAAACCCATGCTGGAGAAACCCGCGTCGCGGCGACTCCGGAAACCGTCAAGAAGCTGATCGGCCAGGGCCATCGGGTGACTATCCAGAGCGGCGCCGGCGTCGCCGCCAGCCTGCCGGACGCCGCCTACGAGGCGGTGGGTGCAAGCATTGGCACGGCCGCCGAGGCCTTCGCCGCGGACATCGTGCTCAAGGTGCTGGCACCCAGCGACGACGAGCTGCCGATGTTCGCCGCCAACGGCGTGGTGATCGGCATGCTCAATCCGTTCAGCAACGAGACCATCGGCAAGATGGCAGCGCGCGGGCTGACCGCCTTCGCCCTGGAAGCCGCGCCGCGTACCTCGCGCGCGCAGAGCCTCGACGTGCTGTCGTCGCAGGCCAATATCGCCGGCTACAAGGCGGTGATGCTCGGCGCCAATCATTATCCGCGCTTCATGCCGATGCTGATGACCGCCGCCGGTACGGTGAAGGCCGCGCGCGTGCTGATCCTCGGCGCCGGTGTCGCCGGTCTGCAGGCGATCGCCACCGCGCGCCGCCTGGGTGCGGTGATCGAGGCCTCGGACGTGCGTCCGGCGGTGAAGGAGCAGATCGAGTCCCTCGGCGCCAAGTTCGTCGACGTGCCCTTCGAGACCGACGAAGAGCGCGAGTGCGCCCAGGGTGTCGGCGGCTACGCGCGGCCGATGCCGGCCTCGTGGATGCAGCGCCAGGCGCAGGCCGTGCACGAGCGCGCCAAGCAGGCCGACATCATCATCACCACCGCGCTGATTCCCGGCCGCCAGGCGCCGACTCTGCTGCAGGAAGCCACCGTGCAGGAGATGAAGCCCGGCTCGGTGATCATCGACCTGGCGGCCTCGCAAGGCGGCAACTGCCCGCTGACCGAGCTCGATCAGGTGGTGGTCAAGCACGGCGTGACGCTGATCGGCTATGCCAACCTGGCGACCCAGGTGCCGGCGGACGCCTCGGCGCTGTATTCGCGCAACCTGCTCGACTTCCTCAAGCTGGTCCTCGACAAGGACGGCCAGTTCCACATCAACCTGGAAGACGACATCGTCGCGGCCTGCCTCATGTGCAAGGGCGGCGAAGCGGTGCGCATCAATAAATGATCAAGGCCCTCTCCTGCGGGAGAGGGTGCCCGAAGGGCGGCCGAGGGCCTGCACAGGTTCCCCGGCCCTGGCCCCTCCTTAATGGAGGGGATGAGCAAACTCAGAAAAGGATCACCCCGATGGACCTGATTTCCGACGGCATCTACAACCTGATCATCTTCGTGCTGGCGATCTACGTCGGCTACCACGTGGTTTGGAACGTCACTCCCGCGCTGCACACCCCGCTGATGGCGGTGACCAACGCGATTTCCGCCATCGTCATCGTCGGCGCCATGCTCGCCGCCGCGCTGACCGTCACCCCGCTGGGCAAGACGATGGGCACCCTGGCCGTGGCCCTGGCCGCGGTCAACGTCTTCGGTGGCTTCCTGGTCACCCGGCGGATGTTGGAAATGTTCAAGAAAAAGGCCCCGAAAGCCGAAGCAGGGAAGCACTGAACCATGAGCATGAACCTGATCACCGTTCTCTACCTGATCGCTTCGATCTGCTTCATCCAGGCCCTCAAGGGTCTTTCGCACCCGACCACGTCGCGGCGCGGCAACTTGTTCGGCATGCTCGGCATGGGCCTGGCGGTACTCACCACCGTGGCGCTGATCTACAAGCTCGGTGCCGAGCTGGCGACTGCCGGCATCGGCTACGTCATCGTCGGCCTGCTGGTCGGCGGTAGCGCCGGCTCGATCATGGCCAAGCGCGTCGAAATGACCAAGATGCCCGAGCTGGTCGCCTTCATGCACAGCATGATCGGCCTGGCCGCGGTGTTCATCGCCGTCGCCGCCGTGGTCGAGCCGCAGTCACTGGGCATCGTCGCCAGCATCAGCGACCCGATTCCGGTCGGCAACCGCCTGGAGCTGTTCCTCGGCGCCGCCATCGGTGCGATCACCTTCTCCGGTTCGGTGATCGCCTTCGGCAAGCTCTCGGGCAAGTACAAGTTCCGCCTGTTCCAGGGCGCGCCGGTGCAGTTCCCCGGTCAGCACATGATCAACCTGGTGATCGGCATCGCCATCCTGGTGCTCGGCGTGACCTACATGTTCACCGGCAACCTGGTGGCGTTCAGCCTGATGCTGATCTTCGCCTTCGTCATCGGCGTGCTGATCATCATCCCCATCGGTGGCGCGGACATGCCGGTGGTGGTGTCGATGCTCAACAGCTATTCCGGCTGGGCGGCTGCGGGTATCGGCTTTTCGCTGAACAACTCGATGTTGATCATCGCCGGTTCGCTGGTGGGCTCGAGCGGCGCGATCCTCTCCTACATCATGTGTCGGGCGATGAACCGCTCGTTCTTCAACGTCATCCTCGGCGGCTTCGGCTCCTCGGCCGACGCCGGTCCGGCCGCGGGCAGCAGCGAGCAGCGCCCGGTGAAATCCGGCTCGGCCGACGATGCCGCGTTCCTGCTGTCGAATGCCGACAGCGTGATCATCGTCCCTGGCTACGGCCTGGCGGTGGCCCGCGCGCAGCACGCGCTGATGGAGCTGGTGGAGAAGCTGACCCACAACGGCGTCACCGTGAAGTACGCGATCCACCCGGTGGCCGGGCGCATGCCAGGACACATGAACGTGCTGCTGGCGGAGGCCGAGGTGCCTTACGAGCAGGTCTTCGAGATGGAAGACATCAACGCCGAGTTCGGTCAGACCGACGTGGTGCTGGTGCTCGGCGCCAACGACGTGGTCAACCCGGCGGCGAAGAACGATCCGAAATCGCCGATCGCCGGGATGCCGATCCTCGAGGCCTTCAAGGCCAAGACGATCATCGTCAACAAGCGCTCGATGGCCAGCGGTTATGCCGGCCTGGATAACGAACTGTTCTACCTGGACAAGACCATGATGGTCTTCGGCGACGCCAAGAAGGTCATCGAGGACATGGTCAAAGCGGTGGACTAAACCCCCGCGTTACCAGACGCCCCGCCGGCTCGCGCCCGCGGGGCGTTTTTTGTTCGGTCGGAGGAGCAGGTCATGGGAGGGCTTAGCGCGTAGTGATCGCTATGGCTGGCAGGTGCGTCCGCGGGAGAAATACCGGCTGTACTGTGCCGGCTCTAGGCACTAGAAACACCGTTTTCTGATTTTTAGGGTATACCACTGGCCTTTTCGGTTAAGGCAGTAGAAAACTCTGGTAAAAGAGCTTCATTCAGAACTGTGCTCTAAAAGATCGATGAAACTGTACTGGTCGCGTGTCACTTAAACGTGCAGAGCGAGCTGTTTGGGTAGAAATATCGCACCAACAGCGAGCATTACCGGAACAGTTGCGGCATTCGGTAACATAACAGTTTCGGGGTGAAACCGTTAAAACCAGCACAATTTCGGGTAACTGTGACTACAGGGTTCTCTTCCCAGGGCGCATCATTTATCTCAGAAATTAACCAAACCCGCCGAATGCGGAAGGAAGTCATCATGGAACGCACCCTGAGTTCCGAACTGAACACCCAACAAGTCTCCTCGAAATCGGCAATGCCGCTTCGCCTGCTGGCCAACCTCCTGCAATGGCAGCGCCGCATGGCAAGTCGTCATCAGTTGGCGCGCCTGGATTCCCGCCTGCTCGCCGACGCCGGTATCAGCGAAGCACAGCGCTTCTCCGAGCTGAACAAGCCGTTCTGGCGCTGAGTGGATGCCGCGTAAGCGCGTGACACGCGAAAGCGTGCCGAACAGAAAACCCGTCGCCGACATCGCCGACGGGTTTTTTGTATCTGCGCACTCGAAATCCAGGGCGAGACCCCGCAATGCTCTGAAACGCAACCCGCGCCACGCCGCGCCGGAACCCGCCTCGTTTGCGCTAGTCTGAAGCTGCCGGGCGATCCTTCGCATCGCCGCTTTCCGGGACATCGCCATGCGCCGCCTCATCCTCCTTTGCTCGCTGCTCATCACCACGCCGACCTTCGCCTCCAGCTTCGTCGCGACCCTCGACCAGATCGGCGATGCCTTGTCCGCCACCGTCGACGGCACCAGCGATCTCATTTCCTCCGTCACCGACTCCAAGCTGGTGCCGGCGCGCGCGGACGCGGCCAGTTTCGTCGCCAGCCAGGGCGAAATCCGCGGCGCGCGGCTGGAAGCGGCGCTGCGTTACCTGCGTGAAGAAGGGGTGCAGCCCGGCGCCAGCGACATGCAGCTGGCCGAGGCGATCCTCGCGCGCTGAGCCCACACTGGCACTGCCGCGACGCATCCGTTAGCCTTGCCGCGCCCGGCGCCACCGGCTTGCAGCGCGGCTGGCGCCTTCGCCCACACAGCCCGTCGTTCGACCTCTTGCCGCTTCGTTGAACTGGCGAGCCTGTTGCCCGTCCAATGGCGACTCATTCAGGGAGACCCACCATGCGTACCTCGTTGCTCGCCGCCTCGGCGATCCTGCTGTTCACCGTCGACGCCGCTCAGGCCCACACCCTGGAAGCCACCAGCAACATCGTCGTCCGCGCCCTGGGGCGCAGCATCGATTTCACCTCCGACACCACCACCTCGGTGCGCGACATGAAGGTCGTGGTCCAGGCCCGCGACGACGCAGCGAGCTTCGTCGCCAGCCACGGCGAGATTCGTGGCGCCCGGCTGGAAGCCGCCTTCGGTGCTCTGCGCGCCCGTTATCCGCAGGCCGCTGCCGCCGACGACCAGGAACTGGCCAGCGCCATCCTGGCGCTCTGACCGCACGCGCCGAGGGCCGCCCACCCGATGTTTCCGCGACTGCTCGGCGCTTTCCTGCTGCTGTTCGCCTGTGCCAGTCATGCCGACCTGCGGCTGCGACTGGACGAGAAGGGCCTGGATGCGGCGCAGATTCAAGCCAGCCAGGCCCTGATCGACGAAGCCTTCGCCAAGCTGCCGCCGCGCTTCATCCAGGCGCTGGACCGGCAGGTCACCGTGCACTGGTCGCACGACCTGCCGGATAACGGTTACGGGCGCATCACCCGCCTCGACGCGCTGTCGCTGAACGCCCAGCTGCTGCACGGCCTGGTGGACGGCAGCGCCGCCCGCGAGCAGACCGGGCGTCCCCACGGCACCGTGCGCGCCGAGCTGCTCGCCACCGTGCTTCACGAACTCACCCACCTCTACGATCGCGCCCGCCTGTGGTCGCCCGAGGAGCGCGCGCGCCTGCAGCGCTGCCGGCGCGAAGCGCAGAGCCAGGGCCTGGTCGGCCAGCGCGATGCCTGCCGCGGCGACGTGCAGCGCCGCTTCACCCTTTCCGATGATCCGCGCCTGCTCGACCTGGCCGGCTGGCAGCAGGCGGTCGGCCAGCGCGGCGCACGCGAAGGGCGCAACGGCATGGTCGCGCGCAGTGCGGACGGCTACGAGCTGAGCAACCCGCGCGAGTTCGTCGCGGTGAACATGGAGTACTTCCTGCTCGATCCGGAATACGCCTGCCGACGTCCCTCGCTGCAGCGCTATTTCAGCGAGCATTTCGGCTGGGCGCCGGCGCGCGCACAGGCCTGCCCGGCCGAGTTCGCCTACCTCAACGCCAGCAGCGACTACCAGAAGGCGCCGCTGGGCAAGCTCGATCCTGCGCGCGTCTACGAGGTCGACTACCTGTTCGCCGAGGCCAACGACAACTGGGTCAGCCGCTGGGGTCACAGCATGCTTCGCCTGGTGGTCTGCGCGCCCGGTCGGCCGCGCGGTCCGGCCTGCCGGCTGGATCTGGACCAGCACCTGGTGCTGTCCTTCCGCGCCTTCGTCGGCGACATCCAGCTGTCCAGCTGGGACGGCCTGACCGGCGTGTATCCGTCGCGGCTGTTCATCCTGCCGCTGGCGCAGGTGATCGACGAATACACCAAGGTCGAGCTGCGCAGCCTGGCCTCGATCCCGTTGCGCCTGCCGCGCGAGCAGCAGGACGCGCTGGTGCGCCGCGCCGCCGAGCTGCACTGGAGCTACGACGGCAACTACTACTTCCTTTCCAACAACTGCGCGGTGGAAACCCTCAAGCTGCTGCGCAGCGGAACCGGGCGCGCCGAGTTGGAAGGCCTCGACAGCATCATGCCCAACGGGCTGCTCGACTCGCTGGCCGGGCGCGGCCTGGCCGACCGCAGCGTGCTGGCCGATCCGAAGGAAGCGCTGCGCCTGGGTTATCGCTTCGACTCGTTCCGCGACCGCTATCAGGCGATGTTCGCGGTGATAAAGCAGCGTCTGGCGGTGCCGCAGGCGAAGGTGGACGACTGGCTGAGGCAGCCGGCCGCGCAACGCCGGCCCTGGCTGGAGCGCGCCGACCTGCAGGCCAGCGCCGCGCTGCTGCTGCTCGAGCAGGCCGCGTTCCGCCAGCAGCTGCTGCTGGCCCAGGATGAGCTCAAGCAACGCTACATGGGCGCCAACGCCGCCAGCGACCCGACGCTGAACAAGGCCGGCGACACCATCGGCCGGATGCTGCTCAACAGCGGTTTCCTCAGTCGTCCCGCCGAGCTGCTCGAGGGCGGTTATGGCCTGCCGCAGCCGAGCGAGTGGGCGCGCCTGGAACAACAGACCGCCGATCGCCAGCAGACCCTGCGCAATCTCAGCGACGACCTCGACAAGGACCTGCGCGAGCTCCTGCTGCCTGAGCGACGGCGCGAACTGGAGGACAGCGAGGCGAACCTGAAGCAGGTCGGCGAGCACCTGCGCGCGCTGCACCAGCAGGCCGGCGGGCTTAAGCTGCCCTGAGGCGGTGGGCTGACGATGGACTTGGTGGGCTGAGGGCCCCTACGGAACGGTCGCGGTCTTGGTGGGCTGAAGCCCACCCTACGAGATCGCGGCTGGGTGGCGGTCCGCTTCAGTCCGCCGTCACCACAAGGCATCGTTGTCTCGCTCCGCCCGGGGCCGATCGGACGCTCGAACGAACTGTTTCCCGCCCACCGCCTCTGATGAAGACTCAATCCATCGGAGTATTCGTCATGAAGAAGACCGCATCCGCCGTCTGGCAGGGCAACCTCAAGGAAGGCAAAGGCACCATCAGCACCCAGAGCGGCGCGCTGAAGGACAACCCGTACGGCTTCAACACCCGCTTCGAAGGCGCGCCGGGGACCAACCCCGAAGAGCTGATCGGCGCCGCGCACGCGGGCTGCTTCTCGATGGCGCTGTCGATGATGCTCGGCCAATCGGGGCTGACGCCCGAGCGCATCGACACAACCGCCGAAGTGACCCTGGACAAGGTCGGCGAGGGCTTCGAGATCACCGCCATCGCGCTGACCCTGAAGGCACGCATCCCGGGCACCGACGATGCCACCTTCCAGGAGATCGCCAACAAGGCGAAGGAAGGCTGCCCGGTATCGAAAGTGCTGAATGCAAAGATCAGCCTGAGCGCCACGCTGGAGGGCTGAGGCAGGAGACGCCGGAGCGGCCTGCGGGTCGCTCCCTGGCGTGGGGAATTCGTGATTCCGGGACGGGCGGTATGGCGCTGCGCAGTGCGCCGGCTCAGAGCACGAAGTTCATCATCTCGCGGCGATGCTGCGGATTTTCCAGTTCGTCCACCAGGCCCGCCGCGATTCGGCGCAGCGACTGCAGCGGGACGTTGCCGTCGTTTTCATCTGCGCGGCGGAAGTCGTCGAGGACGAAGTCGCCGGTGATTTCCGGCGCGGCCACCAGCGTCCAGTCCAGCGTGCCGTCCAGCAGCAGCGCGCTGCAGGCGTCGTCCAGCCAGGCCGGGTCGACGATCAACAGAAGCCGCTGCACCTTCGCTTTCGGCATGCCGGTGTCCAGCGCGCGCAGCGCCTCCAGCAGGTCGCCCTGCCGGCCCGGCGGCAGGTCGTCGGCCCCCACGGGCAGGCGCGGCGCGTTGGCGAACACGATCACCGCGTCCATCCCGGCGACGCTTTCGCCGACGCTCGCGGCATCGTACAGATCGCCCAGCTTGGCGCGCAGGCCGGGGTGCACGTCGACGGCGTTGAGGTCGCCGACCACCGCCACCGTCTCATGCTGGCGGCTCAGCAGTTCGCTCAGCAACGCGCTGCCGAGGCTCGAGTGCGCGCCGTACAGGGCGAACTTCAGGACCGGCGTTTCGGCATTGCGCATGGCGTCAGCGGCGCGAGATCAGCCAGCCGATCAGGGCCAGGGCGCCAACGCCCACCAGCGCGGTGGACAGCGGATGCTGGCGTGCGCATTCGCCGGCGGCTCGGCTGGCCTTGAGGGTCTTGCGCGAGAGGTCGCCGTAGGTGTCGCCGAAGGTTTCGCGCGAGATGTTCCACAGGCGCTCGGCACGGTCGCTGAGGTCGTGGATGCTGCGCCGCGAGTCGCGGCTGGCGCTCTGTTGCAGGTCGTGCAGGGCGTTCATCAGGTTGTCGATTTCGTCCTGGATCTGCTCTTTGGTGGTCGGAGTGCGGGAAAAGAGGCTCATGGCGAATGCTCCTTCAGGGGGAATGTGCTGCGTTGGACCGCCGCTTCGCGCAGAGGTGCACTGCGTTTTGCGCGCGATCGCCGCTTCGCTGGCGGCGAGGCGTGCCGGGCGCCGTGCCGAAAGCCCCTCGCGCCGCGCCGAAATTTTCTTATACTGCCGCGGCCAGGCTCCCGCCAGGCCTCAGTCCACCTGCCCATGACGTGCCCCGTGAAGATATTTCGCCCGTTGCTCCTGCTGCTTTGCGGCAGTGCTCTCAGTGCTTCCCTGCATGCGGCCGACAAAGGCGCTGCGGCTCTCCCGCCGATGCAGGAGCTCGCCTCCGGCAGCGCCCTGCTGGTCGATCTGAACAGCGACAAGGTGCTCTATTCCAGCAACCCGGACGTGGTCGTGCCGATCGCCTCGGTGACCAAACTGATGACGGCGATGGTCACCCTCGACGCCAAGCTGCCGCTGGAAGAGGTGCTGCCGATCGACATCGCCGACACCAAGGAAATGAAGGGCGTGTTCTCCCGCGTGCGCATCGGCAGTGAAATCAGCCGCCGCGAGATGCTGCAGCTGGCGCTGATGTCCTCGGAAAACCGTGCCGCGGCCAGTCTGGCGCACCACTATCCGGGCGGGCAGAAAGCGTTCATCGCTGCAATGAATGCCAAGGCGCGCGCGCTGGGCATGAGCCACACGCGCTACGTCGAGCCCACCGGGCTGTCGCTGGACAACGTCTCCACCGCGCGTGACCTGGTGCTGCTGCTCAAGGCCAGCCGCCAGTACCCGCTGCTCGGCGAGATGAGCACCACCAAGGAGCGCACCGTGGCGTTCCGCAAACCCAACTACACCCTGGGGTTCCGCAACACCAACCACCTGATCTACAAGGCCAACTGGAACATCCAGCTGACCAAGACCGGCTTCACCGACGAGGCAGGGCACTGCCTGGTGATGCGCACCACCATGGCCGGCAAGCCGGTGGCCTTCGTGGTGCTCGATGCGTTCGGCAAGTACACCCACATGGCCGACGCCACCCGCCTGCGCAACTGGCTGGAAACCGGCAAGGTCACCACGATTCCGCTGGCGGCGAAGAGCTACAAGCAGCAGAAGAACCTCGCCGCGCGGGAGAAGGCCGCGCAGCCTGCGGCGAAGATGCAGGCCTCGAAGTAGCGGTCCTGCCGGGGCGTCGAGCCCCGGCCCTCCTGTTCAACGGCGCAGCAGCTCGTCCATCGCGGCGAACACCTGCCGCATCGCCTGCGCCTCGCGGCCCGGCCCGCCGGCGCAGTGTCCCCAGTCCGATTCCAGCACGCGCAGTTCGGCGCCGGGGATCAGGCTGGCCTCGTGCCGCGCATCGGTCACGGTGAAGTACAGGTCGCTGCTGCTCGGCATGATGATCGCGCGGGCGCGGATGGCCACCAGCGCGGGCTCGGGGGGCTGGCTGCTCTGCCAGCTGTCGAGCACGCAGAGCAGGTCGTTGGCGTCCTGCTCCAGGTGATCCTCTTCCCAGAATGCCAGTAGCGCCTCGACATCGGCGAAGCCCAACTGGCGATACAGCGCCTCTCTATAGAAGGTCTGCGAATAGGCCCAGCCGGCATAGATCCGGCCGAAGGCGCGCAAGCCGCGCTCCGGCGGCGCCTCGTAGCGGCCCTCCTGCCAGGTGGCGTCGGCGCGCAACGCGGCCGCCACGCCGGCGAGGAACACCCGGTTGTGCGGCCAGCAGCGCGCGGTGGCGCAGAACGGCAGGATGCGTTCGACCTTTTCCGGGCGGCGCATGGCCCAGGCGAAGGCCTGCATGCCGCCCATCGACCAGCCGCACACCAGCGCCAGCTGCCAGTCGCCGAACAGCGCATCGAGCAGGCGCCGCTGCGCCTCGACGTTGTCGCCCAGCGACACGCGCGGAAAGTCGGCGCCGCGCTGGCCCTCGGCGGCATTGCTCGGCGACGTCGACCAGCCCGAGCCGAGCAGGTTGGTCAGCACCACGCAGTAGTCGCCGCCGCTCAGCGGGCTGCCTGCGCCAAGCAGGGGCAGGCTGCCCCAATGTGAGCCGCCGTAGTAGCTGGGAATCAGCACGATGTTGTCGCGCGTGGCGTTCGGTTGGCCAACAACCTGGTAGCAAAGGCGCGCCTGACGCAGCGCGGCGCCGCTTTCCAGGGCCAGATCACCCAGCTCGAAGAAGTGCTTTTCTCTTTTCATATCAGTCAATTGCAGTTCGCTCCCGTGGCGAATCGGCGGCTGGGCGAGGTGCTCGCGAACCTCCGCTATCGCCTTTATATATACACGATGGCATGTATGTTGAATGAAGGAATCGTGCCACCGCCCGCTGGGCGCTGAACCCTTTTCCTGTTGGAGCACTGCAATGAGTCGTCATCCCGAAGCGGAAAACCTGAAGAACAGCCTGCAAGCCAAAGGCGTGAAGTACGCCATGGCCAGCTACGTGGACATCCACGGCGTGATCAAGGGCAAGTTCGTGCCCCTGTCCCACCTCGGGCAGATGCTCGGCGGCTCCGAGCTGTACACCGGCGCCGCGCTGGATGGCGTGCCGCAGGACATCAGCGACAACGAAGTGGCGGCCATGCCCGACCCGGCCAGCGCCATCCAGTGCGCCTGGAACAAGGACCTCGCCTGGTTCGCCAGCGACCTGTACCTGGACGGCAAACCGTTCGCCGCCTGCTCGCGCGGCGCACTGAAGCGCCAGACCGATGCCGCCGCGGCCATGGGTTACACCTTCAACCTGGGCATCGAGACCGAATTCTTCATCTACAAGGACAGCGCCGACGGCGGCTTCGAGCCGATCAGCGTGCGCGACGACCTGGCCAAGCCCTGCTACGACCCGCGCGGGCTGATGGACAACATGCACATCATCGGCGAGCTGGTCGAGGCACTGAACGAGATCGGCATGGACGTCTATTCCTTCGACCACGAAGACGCCAACGGCCAGTTCGAGACCGACTTCAAGTACGCCGACGCCATGACCATGGCCGACCGTTTCGTGTTCTTCCGCATGCTCGCCAACGAGATCGCCCGCAAGCACGGCGCCTTCGCCAGCTTCATGCCCAAGCCTTCGGCCAAGCGCACCGGCAGCGGCGCGCACTACAACATGTCGCTGGCCGACCGCGAGACCGGGCGCAACCTGTTCGAGCCCGACGGCGACGACCTGCACGACTGCGGCGTGAGCAAGCTCGGCTACCACTTCATCGCCGGCGTGCTCAAGCATGCCCAGGCCATCTGCGCGGTGATCGCGCCGACCGTGAACAGCTACAAACGTCTGGTGCGCAAGGGCAGCATGTCCGGCTCCACCTGGGCGCCGGTGTTCGTCTGCTACGGCAACAACAACCGCACCAACATGCTGCGCATCCCGTCGCAGGGCGGCCGCGTCGAGTGCCGCGCCGCGGACATCTCCTGCAACCCGTACCTGGGCGCCGCGATGATCCTCGCCGCCGGCCTGGAAGGTGTTCGCGAACAGCTCGAACCGGGTTTGCCGCACCGCGAAAACATGTACAACTACACCGAGAAGCAGGTCGCCGAGATGAACATCGAGTGCCTGCCACGGACCTTGAGCGAGGCCATCGATGCCTTCGAGGAGGATCCGCTGAGCCGTGAAGTCTTCGGCGACAGCCTTTTCCAAGCCTTCGTCGACTTCAAGCGTGACGAATGGAATGCCTATCACACCCACGTATCCGACTGGGAAATCCAGCGTTACCTGAAATTCTTCTGACCATTCTTCGACCGAACAAGGAGCTGCACATGTCGTTCAAGACGCTGAAAACCCTGCTCTGCGCCACCGGCCTGGCCTGCGCCAGCCTGCTGCCGATGGCCGCGCACGCCGAACAGAAGCAACAGTTCAACCTGGCCTGGACCATCTACGCCGGCTGGATGCCGTGGAAGTACGCGGAAGAGTCCGGGATCATGAAGAAATGGGCGGACAAGTACGGGATCGAGGTGAAGATCACCCAGATCAACGACTACGTCGAATCGATCAACCAGTTCACCGCCGGCCAGTTCGACGCCGTGGTGCTGACCAGCATGGACGCCCTGTCGATTCCCGCCGCCGGTGGCGTCGACAGCACCGCGCTGATCGTCGGCGACTACTCCAACGGCAACGACGGCATGGTCATGAAGGATGGCGACCTGAAGAGCATCAAGGGGCAGAAGGTCAACCTGGTCGAACTGTCGGTCTCGCATTACCTGCTGGCCCATGCGCTGGAAAGCGTCGGCCTGAGCGAGCGCGACGTGCAGGTGGTCAACACCTCGGACGCGGACATCGTCGGCGCCTTCGCCAGCAAGGACGTGCGCAACGTGGTGACCTGGAACCCGCTGCTCGATGAAGTCGAGAAAACCCCCGGCGCCAAGCTGGTCTTCGACTCGAGCAAGATCCCCGGCCACATCAAGGACCTGACCCTGGCGAACACCAAGACCCTGGCGGACAACCCGGCCTTCGGCAAGGCCGTGGTCGGTGCCTGGTACGAAGTGATGGGCATCATCGCCAGCGACACCAAGGAAGGCGCCGACGCCCGCGCGTTCCTCGGCAAGGCCTCGGGCACCGACCAGGCAGGCTACGAGTCGCAGCTCAAGGGCATGAAGATGTTCTGGAAACCGACCGACTCGCTGAGCTTCGTCAAGAGCGAAGAGGCCTACAAGGCGATGGACAGCGTCCGCCACTTCTCCTTCGACCACGGCCTGCTGGGCGAGGGCGCCTCCAGCGTCGACTTCATCGGCATCAGCATGCCCAACGGCAAGCTGCTCGGTGATGCCGGCAACACCAAGCTGCGTTTCGATACGACCTATATGCAGATGGCTGCCGATGGCAAACTCTGAGAACCTGTCTGCGACCTGCGCACCGGCCCTCCGGCGCGCGCCACCGTTGACCGGTTCCGAGGTCGCATCCGCCTCCCGCAAGGGACGCTGAGCATCCTGACGTCTGAACCAGGGAGGCCTCTTTCCCGGGGCCTTCCATCACCTACGAATCCGTTATGCGCCGTACCAAAGAAGACGCCGAGAAAACCCGCCTGAAAGTCATCGAGGCGGCGCTCGAACAGTTCAGCAAGACCGGCTACTCACGCACCACCCTGGCGATGATCGCCGACGCCGCCGGCTTCAGCCGCGGCCCCATCTACTGGCATTTCAAGAACAAGGACGAACTCTACGAGGCCGTCCTGCACTACTCCCAGGAACCGCTGGAGCACCTGGTGGCGCAGAGCACGGCGCTGGCCGACACGCCGCTGGAAGCGATTCGCTACCTGATCGCCCACTGGTTCAGCCTGCTGATCGAGAACCGCTGGCACCGCCAGTCCTTCGAGATCCTGCTGAACAAGACCGAACTCACCTCCGAGGTCGCCGGCACCATGCGCCGCGAGCGCAAGCTGACGCGCGCCATCGTCCACTGCCTGGCCAGCCACATCAGCCTCGCCCGCGAGCGCGGCGAACTGGGCGGCGAACAACCCGCGGAGGACTGCGCGGCGCTGCTCTACAGCGCGCTGATGGGCATCACCCAGACCTGGCTGGCCGACCCCAAGCTGTTCAGCCTGAAAAAGAACGCCGCCTTCTTCACCGCCAACCTGATGCAGCTGTTGCCGACGAAGGGCTGATCTTCGACAGCTGCGGTCTTGTGGATTGTTTGGTGGGCTGAAGCCCACCCTACGGGTTCGGTGAGGGTAGGGTGGGCTTCAGCCCACCGATCCATCGACCGATCTCCAACCACGGTCACACGCCAGGTCACTCCCCAAACACCCCCTCGATCCCTGCGCCGCCGCCCCAATCCGCCGCCAACATTCCTTTCTCCACATACCGATGAAAACTCGAATGCGGCCAATCCCCGACGTGCTTCACCAGGCCATGCCTGACCGGGTTGTAGTGGATGTAATCGACATGCCGCGCGAGGTCTTCCTCATCGCGAATGCGGTGCTCCCAGAACCTTCGTTGCCAGAGCCCTTTCTCGCGTTTGCGCTGCTTGCTGGCGGCTAGCTTCTCCGCCGCCGGTAAGCGCATCGAGAAGCCGGCCTTGATCAGGCTCCAGCGCGGCGAGTAGGCGTGATCGCCCGGCGGCAACGCCCAGAGCGCGGGCAGGTGATCGGGGAGGATGCAGATGGCCAGGGTGTCGAACGGCGTTCGCTTCATCGCGGTGGCGTAGGCCTGGCGCAGGTCGTGGATGGCGCCGACCAGCAGGGTGGAGCGGCGATCGGCGAGGGTGACGGTGAAGAAATAGGTGCCGCCCGGCACCCGTTCGCGACGGTAGTTGGGCATGCGGCAATCCTTTGCCTGGTGACGTTAGGTGTGGCGCGAATTACCCGCGCGCGCCGCGCACGCCTTGCGCCAGCTCCGCGCAGAGGCCGAGCACGCCGTCCACCGCCTGCTGCGGGGTTTCCGCCTGGGCGATCCGGTCGATCAGCGCCGAGCCGACCACCACGCCGTCAGCCAGGCGCGCGATGGCAGCCGCCTGGTCCGGGGTGCGGATGCCGAAGCCGATGGCGATCGGCAGGTCGGTGTGGCGGCGCAGGCGGGCGACGGCCTGCTCGACGTGTTCCAGGGTCGCCGAGCCGGCACCGGTGACGCCGGCCACCGAGACGTAGTAGACGAAGCCGGAGCTGCCGTTGAGCACGGTCGGCAGGCGCTTGTCGTCGGTGGTCGGGGTGGTCAGGCGGATGAAGTCGATGCCCGCAGCCTGCGCCGGGTCGCAGAGGTCTTCGTTATGTTCCGGCGGCAGGTCGACGACGATCAGGCCGTCGACGCCGGCTTCCAGCGCCTCGCCGATGAAGCGCTCGACGCCCATCTTGTGGATCGGGTTGAAGTAGCCCATCAGCACCAGCGGCGTGGTCGTGTCCTCGACGCGGAATTCGCGGACCATCTGCAGCGTCTTCGCCAAGTCCTGTTTCGCCGCCAGGGCGCGGATGTTGGCCAGCTGGATCGCCGGGCCGTCGGCCATCGGGTCGGTGAAGGGCATGCCCAGCTCGATCACGTCAGCGCCGGCCTTGGGCAGGCCCTTGAGGATCGCCAGCGAGGTGGCGTAGTCCGGGTCGCCGGCGGTGACGAAGGTGACCAGGGCGGCGCGGTTCTGTTGCTTCAGCTCGGCGAAGCGCGTCTGCAGGCGGCTCATATATGTTCTTCCTGTTCGTCGTAGTGGTGCATGACGGTTTGCATGTCCTTGTCGCCGCGGCCGGAGAGGTTGACCACCATCAGGTGATCCTTCGGCAGGCCGGGGGCGCGCTTGAACACTTCGGCCAGCGCGTGGGCGCTTTCCAGGGCCGGGATGATGCCTTCCAGGCGGCAGCATTTGTGGAAGGCGGCGAGCGCTTCCTTGTCGGTGATCGAGGTGTACTCGACGCGCCCGATGTCGTGCAGCCAGGCGTGCTCGGGGCCGATGCCGGGGTAGTCGAGGCCGGCGGAAATCGAGTGCGCGTCGATGATCTGGCCGTCGTCGTTCTGCAGCAGGAAGGTGCGGTTGCCGTGCAGCACGCCGGGCACGCCGCCGTTCAGGCTGGCCGCGTGCTGGCCGGTCGCGATGCCGTGGCCGGCCGCTTCGACGCCGATGATCTGCACCGATTGGTCGTCGAGGAACGGGTGGAACAGGCCCATGGCGTTGGAGCCGCCGCCGATGCAGGCGACCAGCGAGTCCGGCAGGCGGCCTTCCTGGGCCTGCATCTGGTCACGGGTTTCGCTGCCGATCACCGCCTGGAAGTCGCGGACCATCGCCGGGTACGGGTGCGGGCCGGCCACGGTGCCGATCAGGTAGAAGGTGGAGTCGACGTTGGTCACCCAGTCGCGCAGGGCTTCGTTCATCGCGTCCTTCAGCGTGCCGGTGCCGGCGGTGACCGGGATCACCTCGGCGCCCAGCAGCTTCATGCGGAACACGTTGGCCTGCTGCCGATCAATGTCGGTGGTGCCCATGTAGATCACGCACTGCAGGCCGAAACGCGCGGCCACGGTGGCGGTGGCCACGCCGTGCATGCCGGCGCCGGTCTCGGCGATGATGCGTTTCTTGCCCATGCGCCGGGCCAGGAGAATCTGCCCGATGCAGTTGTTGATCTTGTGCGCGCCGGTGTGGTTCAGCTCTTCACGCTTGAGGTAGATCTTGGCGCCGCCGCAGAACTCGGTCAGGCGTTCGGCGAAATACAGCGGGCTCGGCCGGCCCACGTAGTCGCGCTGGAAGTAGGCCAGCTCCTTGGCGAAGGCCGGGTCCTGCTTGGCCTTCTCGTATTCGGCGGCGAGGTCGTGGATCAGCGGCATCAGCGTCTCGGCGACGTACTGCCCGCCGAACGAACCGAACAGGCCTTTGGCATCGGGGCCGTTGCGGAATGAGGTCATGGGGAGCTCCTGTTTGGCGCCCCCTTTCTCGTGCGAGAAAGGGGCTGGGGGAGAGGGTGACTCACATGCTACCGCTGTGAGCCAGGATGAAAAGCGATAAGATCGCCTCAACCTGTCAGGAAAACTCACGAATATGAGCCGCGATCTTCCTCCGCTGAATGCCCTGCGCGCCTTCGAGGCCGCTGCCCGCCTGGAGAGCGTAAGCCAGGCCGCGGAGGAGCTGCACGTCACCCATGGGGCGGTCAGCCGGCAGATCCGCGCGCTCGAGGAGCACCTGGATCTGGTGCTGTTCGTGCGTGAAGGGCGCGGCGTAAAACTCACCGAAGCGGGCGTTCGTCTGCGCGATGCCGCCTCCGACGCCTTCGAGCGCCTGCGCGGCGTCTGCGCCGAACTGCGGCAGGCGGCGGTGGACCGGCCGTTCGTGCTCGGCTGTCCGGGCAGCCTGCTGGTGCGCTGGTTCATTCCGCGTCTCGACCGGCTCAACCGCGAGCTACCGGAGCTGCGCCTGCAGTTGTCTACCAGCCAGGGCGAGCTGGACCCGCGCAGCCCCAACGTCGACGCCACCCTGTTGTTCGCCGAGCCTCCCTGGCCGGCGGACATGCAGGTGCACGAGCTGGCCCGCGAATGCATCGGACCGGTGCTCAGCCCGCGCTATGCGCGCTTCGCCGACCTGCAGGCGGCTGCTCCGGCGCGTTTGCTGGATGAGGCGTTGCTGCACACGGCCTCGCGTCCGCAGGCCTGGCCGGAATGGGCGCGCGCGCAGGGGCTGGACGAGCAGTCATTGCGCCTGGGGCAGGGTTTCGAGCATCTCTATTACCTGCTGGAAGCGGCGGTGGCCGGCCTCGGCGTGGCCATCGCGCCGCAGCAACTGGTGGCCGACGACCTCGCCGCCGGGCGCCTGGCCGCGCCCTGGGGCTTCGTCGAAACGCCGGCGCGGCTGGCGCTCTGGGTGCCCACCCGGCGCAACGACCGCCGCGCCGAACGCCTCGCCGAGTGGTTGCGCGGGGAGCTGTGGGCTGTCCGTTGACCGGCTGCCGCGGCCCGTCGGGGCATTGCGCCGCGGCATGGCCGGCGGCCGGGATCGTAAACAGCTTCCCGTAGTCGTAACGGACGCTGGGAAAGTCTGGCTCCGCCAACTTTCGGCGCGCGGCATCGCGCCCTGGCGGCGAATTCGCGTTGAACCGCAGCAGGCCTGGCCCGTCGAACGCCAGTAGCCTTTTTTGGAGTGCAGCGCCCATGACCGTCCCCAGCCCGCGTCTGGCGACGCCGGTACTGCCGAGTCGTCCGGTGGCCTTCCTGATGCATTACGTGCGTCAGCGGCCCTGGCACTTCGGCGGCATGTTCCTGCTCATCGTCGGCGCTTCTGGCTGCGGCGTGGCGGTGCAGTACGGGATGAAGCTGCTGGTGGACGCGATGGCCACCGACGACCGCGTCAACGCCGCGGTATGGCCGCCTCTCGCGGTGTTCATCGGCCTGATCGTGCTGGAGAACGCGTTCTGGCGCGCCGGCGGCTGGCTCGGCTGCCGCACCGTGGTGTCGAGTTGCGTCGACGTGCGCGTCGACCTGTTCCGCTACCTCACCGGCCACCCGATGCGCTACTTCAGCGAACACTTCGCCGGCGCGCTGGGCAACCGCATCACCGCCACCGGCACCGCGGCGGGCTCCATCTTCGGCGGGCTGGCCTGGCGCATCATGCCGCCCTGCGTGGATTTCGCCGGCGCGGTGCTGGTGCTGCTGACCGTCGACGTGCGCATGGCGGTGACGCTGATCGGCTTCGTGCTGCTGGTGGCGGCGCTGATCACCGGGTTCGGCATCCTCGGGCGCTCCAAGCACCAGCGCTTCGCTGCCCAGGCCGCACGGGTCGGCGGCGAGCTGGTGGACGTGGTCAGCAACGTTTGGACGATCAAGGCGTTCTCCGCCCGCGAACGCGAAAGCCGCCGCCTGGCCGAGGAGATCGGCGTCGAGGCGCTGGCGCACCGGCGCAGCTGGATGTACCTGGAAAAGGCCCGGGTGATCCACGACATCTGCCTGTCGGTGATGGCCGGCGGCATGCTGATCTGGGCGATCAGCCTGTGGCGCACCGGCAACATCAGCGCCGGCGACGTGGTCATGGTCAGCACCCTGACCTTCCGCATCCTGCACGGCTCGCGCGAGCTGGCGCTGGCGCTGGTCGACACCACGCAGCAGCTCGGCGCCATCGCCGACACCCTGAAGATCATCGTGCAACCGCACGCGCTGGACGACCCGGAAGCCAACCTGGCGCTGTCGCAGGGGCAGATCGAGTTCCGCGACGTGACCTTCCGCTACCCCGACGGCCGTCGCGTGTTCGAGCATTTCGAGCTGAGCATCCCGGCGGGGCAGAAAGTCGGCATCGTCGGCTCTTCGGGGGCCGGGAAGTCGACCCTGATCAGCCTGATTCAGCGCCTCGACGACCCGCAGGCCGGGGCGGTGATGATCGACGGCCAGGACATCAGCGAAGTCAGCCAGGACAGCCTGCGCGAGCGTCTGGCGGTGGTGCCGCAGGAAGCCGCGCTTTTCAACCGGACGATCCGCGAGAACATCCGCTACGGCCGTCCGGACGCCACCGACGAGGATGTGGTGATGGCCGCGAAGAATGCCTTCTGCGACGCCTTCATCCGCGAGTTGCCGCAGGGCTATGACACCCTGGTGGGGGAGCGCGGGGTGATGCTCTCTGGCGGCCAGCGCCAGCGCCTGGGCATCGCCCGCGCGTTCCTCAAGGATTCGCCGATCCTGATCCTCGACGAGGCGACCTCGGCCCTGGATACCCATTCCGAAGCGGAAATCCAGGCCGCCCTGGCCGACCTGATGCAGGGTCGCACCGTGGTGGCCGTGGCCCACCGGCTGTCCACGCTGGCCAGTTTCGACCGCATCGTCGTACTGCAGAGGGGCGCCATCGTTGAGGACGGCCCGCCCGACGAGCTGCGCCGCCAGGGCGGGCTGTTCCAGTCGCTGTGGACTATCCAGGCGGCCGGCTTCAGGCACGAACAGTCGGACCGCGGCTGAGCCATGCGGCGCGAAGCGGTGGACTCGAGCAGCCTGCGCAGCGTCGGTTACCGCGAGGACAGCGCCGAGCTGGAGGTCGAGTTCGCCAGTGGCGCCTGCTATCGCTACGCCGGGGTGCCGCCGGAAGTCCATCGGGCGCTGCTCGCCGCGCCATCCAAGGGCACCTGGTTCAACCGGGAGTTCAAGGCCTTCGGCTTCGCCTACGAGCGACTCGCGGACTAGCGCGTCGCGCCGGAAAACGCCGCCTCGTTCATGCCATCGAACTTTTTCCGTGCATCTCCGGCCTGATTAAGTAGGCGGGCCAGCCCGCGGCGCTTCAATCACTCATCCCAAGGGGAGAAAGGCATGTCGGATCATCACACCTACAAGCTGGTCGAGCTGGTTGGCTCATCCACGACTACCATCGAAGATGCCATTAGCAACGCACTCGCCGAGGCGTCGAAGAGCGTCAAGCTGATGGAGTGGTTCGAAGTCGTGGAAACCCGTGGCCACATCGAGAACGGTGCGGTCGCGCATTACCAGGTCACCATCAAAGTCGGGTTCCGTGTCGAACACAGCTAAGGCGCTGAAGACAGGGAAACCAGGGTCGTAAACCAACGAGGGAACGAAGATGAAAAGAGTACTGATGGCTGTGGGCATGAGCGTGCTGGCTTCCTCGGCATTCGCCGCCGCCAAGCCCTGTGAGGAACTGAAGGCGGAAATCGCGGCGAAGATCGAGGCCAAGGGCGCGTCGGGCTTCACCCTCGAGGTGGTCGACAAAGGCGCGGCGGCGGATGGCAAGGTGGTCGGCAGCTGTGAAGCTGGCAGCAAGGAAATCGTCTATCGCAAAGGCTGATTTCCTCGCGCACGAGGTACGAAAACGGCCCGAATCGGGCCGTTTTTTTTGCGCGGAGGCGATGTTCCGTTAGAAACACACGCCGCAGGTTGCCCCGCGCCAGACCGTAGGGTGGGCTTCAGCCCACCAATGCTCGCCGCCGATACCCTGGCGAAGGGCGGTGGGGCGGTGGGGCGGTGGGGCGATGGGGCGGATGGCGGTGGGCTGAAGCCCACCCTACGACCTGATTTCCTCGCGCACGAGGTACAAAAACGGCCCGAATCGGGCCGTTTTTTTTGCGCGGAGGGCGGGTGAGACCCGCGAGCGACGTTCCATTGGAAACACACTCCGCAAATTGCCCCGCGCCAGACCCTAGGGTGGGCTTCAGCCCACCAATGCTCGCCGCCGATACCCCGGCGGATGGCGGTGGGGCGGATGGCGGTGGGCTGAAGCCCACCCTACGACCTGATTTCCTCGTGCACGAGGTACAGAAACGGCCCAAATCGGGCCGTTTTTTTTGTGCGGAGGCGATGTTCCGTTAGGAACACACGCCGCAAATTGCCGTGCCAGACCGTAGGGTGGGCTTCAGCCCACCAATGCTCGCCGCGATACCCTGGCGGTGGGCTGAAGCCCACCCTACGAACCAGGACATCAGGCGCCGTGCAGTTGCCCGAGGATTTCGTAGGAGCGCAACCGCGAGGCGTGTTCGTAGAGGTCGCAGGTGAAGATCAGCTCGTCGGCCTGGGTCTGCTCGAGGAGTATTTCCAGCCGCGCGCGTACCTTTTCCGGCCCGCCGATCACCGCCATGCCGAAGAAATTCCCCACCGCGTCCTGCTCGTGTGGCAGCCAGCGACCGCGCATGCTTTCCACCGGCGGGCGCAGCACCAGGCTTTCGCCGCGCAGCAGCGCGAGGATGCGCTGGAACGCGGTGGTGGCGAGGAATTCGGCCTGCTCGTCGTCGTCCGCGGCGATCAGCGGAACGCCGAGCATCACGTAGGGTTTGTCGAGCACCGCCGAGGGCCGGAAATTCTCCCGGTACAGGCGGATCGCCTCGTGCACGTAACGCGGCGCGAAGTGCGAAGCGAAGGCGTAGGGCAGGCCCTTGGCGGCCGCCAGTTGCGCGCTGAACAGGCTCGATCCGAGCAGCCAGATCGGCAGGTTGCTGTCGGCGCCCGGCATCGCCACCACGCGCTGGTTCGGCTGGCGCGGGCCGAGCAGCCGTTCCAGCTCCTCCACGTCGCGCGGGAAATCGTCGGCGCTGCCCATGCGGTCGCGGCGCAGCGCGTGGGCGGTGAACTGGTCGGCGCCGGGCGCGCGGCCCAGGCCGAGGTCGATGCGTCCCGGGTACAGCGCCTCCAGGGTGCCGAACTGTTCGGCGATCACCAGCGGCGCGTGGTTCGGCAGCATGATCCCGCCGGCACCGACGCGGATGCTCGACGTGCCGCCGGCCAGGTAGCCGAGCAGCACGGCGGTGGCGGAGCTGGCGATGCCGTCCATGTTGTGGTGCTCGGCGACCCAGAAGCGAGTGAAGCCGAGCTTCTCGACGTGGCGCGCCAGCGACAGCGAATTGCGCAGCGCCTGAGCGGCGTTGCCATCGTCGCGGATCGGCACCAGGTCGAGGGTGGAAATACGGGTATTGGCGAGTCGGGACATGTCGTTCACCTCGTTGTATGAGGGTTAGATGCGGGCTCGGCATGCCGAAGACAAGCCCGCACGCCGCAATCCCGACGGACGCGGCGCTGGCGCTCGCGCTCGCACGTCAGCCCTTGTCGGGCTGCGCGCAGGAAATCTGCGCGGCGTAGCGTTTCTCGTAGCGGCTCAGCAGAGGCTGGGTGGTCAGGCCGTGGATGAAGATGCTCAGCGCGACCACCGACAGCGTCAGGTCGGTGACGTCCACCCGCGCCGACTCCTGCAGGTGATGGTTTAGCGCGTAGCACAGGTAGTACAGGCTGCCGATGCCGCGAATGCCGAACCAGCCGAGCAGGCGCCGCTGCGGCCGGGTGACCAGGCTGCGCGGGAACACCAGCCACACCGATAGCGGCCGGATCACCGCGAACAGCGCCAGGCCCAGCGGCACCGCGCGCCAGTCCCAGTGCGCCGTCAGCACCACGCCGAGGATGGTCACCAGCAGCACTTCCAGGCTGCGTTCGAGCAGGTTGCCGAAGCTGAGGATGTCGCTCATCAGCACGCCAGCGGCGATCTTCGGCTCGTCGATGCGCATGCCGTCGACGTCGAGCCGCTGCGGGATTTCCCCCGCCAGGCGCGGCAGCACCTTGCGCGTGATGTGCTCGGCCGGCTCGGCGTCATGGCCGCTGGAGGATATCTCCGCGTGACGCAGGCCGACACCGGCGGCGAAGGTGGCCAGGAAGCCCCAGGCGCCGATGGATTCGGCGATCACGTAGGACAGCGCGATCAGCGCCAGGGCGAGGAAATCGTTGGGCGAGATGCCGGTTTCGGCGTGCCGCGCGCGCAGGTAGATCGCCAGCCGGCCGACCAGTTTGCCGAGCACGAAACCGCTCGCCAGCCCGGCCGGCACCGCCCACAGCAGGCGCTGCCAGAACCAGTCGTCGACCCACGCCCAGGAGCCGCCGCCGTATTCGATCAGCAGCAGGCCGAAGACCACGAAGGGGAAGGCCACGCCGTCGTTGAAGCCGGCCTCGCCGGTGAGACCGTAGCGCACGCGGTCGCAGTCGCTGGCGTGGTTGACCTGCACCAGGCTGGCGAGCACCGGATCGGTGGGGGCGAGGATCGCGCCGATCAGCACCGCGACGCCCCAGCTCAGGCCGAAGCCGTAATGCCCGAGCAGCGCCACGCCGCCGATGCACAGCAGCATCACCGGGCCGACCAGCAGGTAGGCGCTGAGCCAGGCTGGGTCGCGGAACGGCAGGCGCAGCTTGATCCCGCTGGCGAACAGCGAGACCAGTACGGCGACTTCGGCGAGGTGCTCCAGCCAGACAGAGATCTGGTCGAAATCGGCATGCCAGAGGCCGATGCCGAACTGGCCGATGAGAACGCCGAAGGCCAGGTAGAGGATCGAGGTGGTGACCGGCAGCCAGCGCAGGAATGCCGAGGCCAGGGCCAGCGCCAGCAACAGGAGGCCGAGCACGGCCATCCATTGGGTGAAATTCATGGGAAACGAGTAGCCCGCTCATCGAGCCCGGAGTAGGCCCACGGTTTTTCGATGCCCGGGCGGCGGTTCAGGTTCCGCCGGCTGTCAGTAGGGGCCGCAGCGCAGCAGCTTGGCACTCGCCAGCGGCTCGCGCCCCTCGCCATACAGCCAACCCTGGGCCTTGAGCACCAGTGGCCGCGCTTCCAGGCGGTAGCGCTGGCCGGGGACGAAGCCGTCGTAGCGCACGCGCAGGTAGCAGGTGACCTGGGACGGGCCGCTGGAATCGACGCCGCCGCCGCGGTTGACCTCGTACTGATAGCGCACGTCCAGTTCGTGGGCGCCGGGACCGACCTGGAAGTAGCGCGCATCGTCGAGGCGCTTGCCGTCCAGCCGATCGGCCGAGATGTCGCCGACCGGCACCGCCCGCACGTCGACCCAGGCGAGGTTCGGATCGGGTTTGGGAAGCGGCGCCGCGCAGGCGTGCAGCAGGGGCAACATCAGGAAAACGGCCAGGTTACGCATCGCGGAGTCCTCGTCTGGGGACCGCAGAATAACCGCTATACGCCACCGCAGCGTTGTTCCTGGCCACGGCCGAGCAGTTGGTTCTGCTGGTCGTAGAGTTTGACCCACGGGCGGAAGCCCCATTCGCCGGCCTCCAGGCGATAGCGACCGCCGGCATCGAAGTCGTCGTACTTGAGCGTCAGCCGGCAGTCGCGCTGCAGCGGCTGGTCGTGGCCGGTATTCGCCGCGCTGACCTCGAAGCGATAACGCACCGTCAGCGCGTGGCTACCCGGTTCGACCTGAAAGTAGCGATCGTCCTCCAGCGGCTTGTCGTCCACTTCCAGCGCCAGCGGCGGTGCGCCCTTGGCATCGAGGTCGACCCAGGCCTGGTTCGGGTCGGGCCTGGGCATCCACAGCGAGCATCCGTGAAGGGTCAGCAGGCTGAGGCAGAGAAGGGCGGCACGCATCGGCGTCTCCAGTCGGGGGAATCGAAGCGCGGCGGCGCTGGAGCGCACTGCCGCGATGGGATAGGGTCGCCGGCATGTCGCCGCCAAATATCCCGTTACTCGACAACCGCGCCCTGCGTTGGGTTCCCCTGCTGCTGTGCCTCGCGCTGAGCGGTTGCTCCAGCTATTACGGGCAGTTGCTGCAGGGCCAACTGCAGGTGCTGCGCCAGCGCGAACCCATCGACGCGGTGCTCGCTGACCCCGCGCGCGACCCGCACCTGCGCCAGCGGCTGGCGCTGGCGCAGCAGGCGCGGCGCTTCGCCAGCGCCGCCCTGCACCTGCCGGACAACCGCAGCTACCGCGTCTACGCCGACATCGGGCGGCCGTTCGTGGTGTGGAACGTCTTCGCCACGCCGCGCTACTCGCTGGCGCCGGTGGAGCACTGCTTCCCCATCGCCGGCTGCGTGGCCTATCGCGGCTATTACCAGCAGGGCCGGGCGCGTGGCGCCGCGGCGCTGCTGAGCGAGGAGGGGCTGGACACCTACGTCGGCGGCGTCGAGGCCTACTCGACCCTCGGCTGGTTCGACGATCCGCTGCTCAGCAGCATGCTGCGCTGGGACGACGACCGCCTCGCCGCGACGATCTTCCACGAGCTGGCGCACCAGCAGCTTTACGTGGCCGACGACACCGCGTTCAACGAGTCCTTCGCCAGCTTCGTCGAGCAGCAGGGCCTTCGCGAGTGGCGCGCCGCCCGCGGCCTGCCGGCGCCGGATGCGCGTCAGGAGCGGCAGCGTCGACAGTTCACCGGGCTGATCCTGGCCAGCCGGGAACGCCTGCAAGCCCTCTACGCCGAACCGCTCGACGCGGCGCAGAAAAGTGCCGGAAAGACCGCCGAGTTCGAGCGACTGCGTGCCGAATATCGCACCCTGCGTGACGGGCAGTGGGGCGGTGACACGCGCTACGACGCCTGGATGGCGCAGCCGCTGAACAATGCCCGGCTACTGCCGTTCGGTCTTTACGACCAGTGGGTGGAGGCCTTCGCCGCGCTGTTCCGGCGGGCGAATGGCGACTGGCGCGAGTTCTATCGGCGCGCCGCGGAAATCGGCCGGTTGCCGGCGGCGGCGCGGGAACAGGCGCTGGCGTCCTTGCTCTAACCCAGCTGGAACAGCCTGATCGAGCCCCGAGGAGACCCACATGAAGCGCTGGACAGTGGCCGCCATGGCCACGCTGCTGTGTCACACGGCGCTCGCCGCGCCCAAATCCTGTGAGGAGCTGAAGCAGGAGATCGAGGTGAAGATCCAGGCCGCCAATGTCACCAGCTACACGCTGGAGATCGTGCCGGTCGCCGACGTCGAGGACGCCAACATGGTGGTCGGCAGCTGCGAGGGTGGCAGCAAGAAGATCATCTACCAGAAGAACGACTGACGGCGCCGCGCGGCTTGCGAGAGAGGGCGTTTTCATAAGAGAATAAATGATAGGAATTATCATTTAGGTTCTGTCCTTGCGCTCTCCCGATCAGGCCGTCGACATCGCCACCCAGCAAGCCGTGCAGGTGCTCTATCGCGAGCACCACGACTGGCTGCGGCATTGGCTGCGCAGGCGTCTGCCCTGCGGGGAGAACGCTGCCGACCTGGCCCAGGACACCTTCGTCCGCGTGCTTTCCAGCCGAAAGGCGTTCGACGTGCGGGAGCCGCGCGCCTATCTGAGCAGCATCGCCCGTAGCCTGATGATCGACGGTTTCCGCCGCCGCGCCCTCGAGCAGTCCTACCTCGATGCCCTCGCCGCCTTGCCCGAGCCGTTGGACATCTCGCCAGAAGCGCGTGCGCTGATCATCGAGACCCTATTGGAGATCGACCGCCTGCTCGACGGCCTCGGCCCGCGCTGCCGCGAGATATTCCTGCTCGCCCAGCTCGACGGTCTCAGCCATGTGGAGATCGGCCGGCGCCTGGGCGTATCGACCAACACGGTGCGCAAGTACGTGGTGCGCGGCCTGACCCAGTGTCTGCTGCTGATGGGCGACTAGGCATGGCCAGCATCGCGCAACCGTCGCTGGCCGTATTGCAGGCCGCCGCCAATTGGTACCTGGACCTGCAGGCCGCGCCGCACTGCGCCGCCACGGGCGAGGCGCATCGGCGCTGGCTGGAGGCCGACCCCACGCACCGTCAGGCCTGGAGTCGCATGGAGCGCCTGCAGGGCAAGCTGGGCGGCCTGCCGAACGGTATCGCCCCGGCCGCGCTGCGTGGGGTCGACGGTCGCCGCCGTGCCAGCCTCAAGCTGCTTGGGCTACTGCTGATCGGTGGGAGTGCGGCCGGCCTTGGCTGGCAGTCCGCGCCCCTGCGCAGCGTGCGCGCCGATGAGTACACCGCCGTTGGCGAGCGCCGCAGCCTGCGTCTCGAGGATGGCGGCCAGGTGCGCCTGAACAGCGACACTGCCCTCGACATCCGCTACGGCAAGCGCCTGCGCGAACTGCACCTGCGTCGTGGCGAGATCCATGTGCAGACCGCCAAGGACACTGAGGACCGGCCCTTCGTGGTGCACACCGAACAGGGCAGCATCCGCGCTCTGGGCACCCGATTCCTGGTGCGCCAGGACGGCGAGCGCACCCAGGTGCGCGTGCTGCAGCACGCGGTGGAGGTACGCCCGCTGGACGCGCCGGACCGGCCACTGCGCGTCGAGGCTGGCCAGCAGCTGTGGTACGGCGCCACGGCCTGCGGCGCCATCGAGCCGCTGGAGGCGCATGCCGATGCCTGGCTGCGCGGCATGCTGGTGGTCAGCGATTGGGCGCTGCCGCGTTTCATCGACGAGTTGGCGCGCTATCGCCCGGGCCTGCTGTCCTGCGACCCGGCGCTGGCCGGGCTGCGCATCTCCGGCGCCTTCCAGCTAGCCGACAGCGACGCGGTGCTGGACAACCTGCGCAGCACCCTGCCGCTGCGCGTGCGTCGCCTGACGCGTTACTGGGTGCGGATCGAGCCGGCCTGAACCGACGAAGAAATATTTTTTCCTGGGCTGTTGTTGATTTCGTTTCTCATTCGACTTGGTTAGGAAAGCGCCCATAGTGCGCTCCCTGCCAACCCTCCCAGGAACCTCTCATGTCGCGCCACATCGCTCCGCGCAGTACGTCGTTGCTTCGTAGCTCCCCCTGCCTCAGCCCGCTGGGTGTGGCCATCAATCGCGCGTTGCTCGGCGCGGTGCTGGCGCTGCCGGTTGCCGGCCTGGTGCAGGTGCAGCCCGCCTGGGCGCAGAGCGTGGTAGCGCAGCACGACTTCGCGATTGCCGCGGGTTCGCTGGAGTCGGTGCTGAACAGTTTCGCCGCCACCACCGGCGTCAGCCTGTCCTATTCCCCGGAGACCGTGCGCGGCCTGCAGTCGCCGGGAGTGCAGGGGCAGCTGTCCGCCGATGAGGCGCTGCAGCGCCTGCTGTCCGGCAGCGGCCTGCAGGTAACGCGGCAGGCCAGCGGCAACTATTCGCTGCTGCCGGCGCCGGAAGCCGGCTCGACGCTGCAACTCGATGCCATCACGATCACCGGTGCCGGCCTGGGCGAGACCACCGAGGACACCGGTTCCTACACCACCGGCTCGACCAGCACCGCCACCGGCCTGCCGCTGTCGATCCGCGAGACGCCGCAGTCGGTCTCGGTGATCACCAGCCAGCGCATGAAGGACCAGAACCTCACCCAGCTCACCGACGTGGTGCGCGAGACCCCCGGCCTGACGCTCAGCCAGAGTGGCGGCAACGGTGGCGACAGCAGCGGCATCTACTCGCGTGGCTTCAGGGTCGAGAACTACCAGATCGATGGCCTGCAGCTGCTCGACAGCAACTACGGGAGCCCTGCCCAGAGCAACGACATGGTGCTGTACGACCGCGTCGAGGTGATCCGTGGCGCCACCGGCCTGACCAACGGCGTGGGCACCCCCGGCGCCACCCTGAACATGATCCGCAAGCGCCCGACGGCCGGCTTCAAGAGCAGCGTCACGGTCACCGGCGGCTCCTGGGATTACCGTCGCACCGAGGCCGACGTCAGCGGTTCGTTGACCGAGAGTGGCAATGTGCGCGGCCGCCTGGTCGGCGCGTATCAGGAGAACGACTCCTATGTCGACCGCCTCAGCGAGCGCAAGGAGGTGTTCTACGGGGTGGTCGAGGCCGACCTGACCCCCGACACCCTGCTGACCTTCGGCATGGACTCGCAGTCCGACGACTACGACGGCCACGCCCGCAGTGGCCTGCCGCTGTTCAACAACGACGGTACTCGGTCCGATCACGACGAGTCGGACTCCGCCGCTGCCAAGTGGGCCTATTCCAAGCGCAGTGCCGTCTCCGCTTTCGCCATCCTCGAGCACGCCCTGACCGAGCGCTGGAAGGCCAAGCTGAGCCTGAACAATCGTCGTAGCGAATACGATGAGCTCAGTGGCTATGCCGGGGGGAACAACGGGGAGGCTGGAGCCGATCCAGCCTCGATCGTGTTCTATGCCAACCGCTGGAAGGCCAAACCGGTACAGAACAGCTTCGACCTGAATCTGGCGGGCAGTTTTGACCTGTTCGGCCTGGAGCACGACGCTACCGTCGGCTACAGCCGGCAGAAGACCGACTACAACACCCCGGCCTACACCTGGTGGCGCGACCCCGTGACGGGCGACTTCCCGGTGATCGACAACATCTACACCTGGAACGGCAAGGTGCCGGCCAAGCCTGATCTGCAGGCCTACGGTCGTATCGACTACGAGGAAGAGCAGGGCGCGGCCTACGGCAGTACCCGCCTGCGCCTGAGCGAGGACCTGTCGTTCATCCTCGGCGCGCGGGTCATCGACTGGGAAAACACGATCAAGAACGAGTACTACGACGGCACGCCGAACGACGGTAGCAAGCGCAGTGAAACCGGCGTGGTCACCCCCTTCGCCGGCCTGGTCTACGACCTCAACGACATCTGGTCGGTGTACGGCAGCTACACCAGCATCTTCAAGCCGCAGAGCAACAAGACCCTGACCGGTGCCTATATCGATCCGCTGGAAGGCGTCGGCTACGAAATCGGTAGCAAGGCGGCGTTCTTCGAGGGTGACCTGAACCTTGGGATCGCCTTGTACCAGATCGAGCAGGACAACCTGGCCGTGTCGTTGGGCGATGGCCAGCTGGCTCCGGACGGCAGCCAGGCCTACCGCGCCGAATCCGGCACCAAGACCCGTGGTTTCGAGGTGGAAGTCACGGGTGAGGTGGCCATCGACTGGCAGCTCAGCGCCAGCTTCAGCCGCAACATCGTGCAGGATGCCGATGGCAACAAGCTCAACACGAACATTGCGCAGAACACCGTCAAGCTGTTCACCACCTACGTCCTGCGCAGCATCGGCAACGGCCTGACCATCGGGGGCGGGGTCAACTGGCAGAGCGAGATCTACAGCGATGGCGTCGGTCCGGCGCGCGACCAGCGTTTCACCCAGGATGACTATGCGGTGGTCGATGTGATGGCACGCTACCCCATCACCGAGCAGCTAAGCGCCACCCTCAACCTCAACAACCTGCTGGACGAGGAGTACTACACCAGTTCCAGCTCCAGCTATTTCGGAGCACCGCGCAACGCCACCCTCGGCCTGCGCATGGAATTCTGAACCGCTCGTTGCGTCGCCGAAATATCCGGTCACAGCTTGGCCGGGCTGGTGCTTCCGGTTTTGCCGAGCCTATCCGTCCTCACGTGTGGGCCACTGCGTTGTCGGTGCGCCCCGCACGCTTCGCCGCCGGTGCTGCCGACGGCCCTTCTTGTTCTGGCTTCCATGGTCGTTCGCCGATGAAATCGATTTCTCCCCGCTCTCGCGCGCTGCTCTCGCGCACGCTGGCTGCCTTGCTTGGCGGCTATGCGCTGACCTGCGCCAGCGTGATCTTTCTCGGCGCCGTGCTGCCGCTGCCCAAGAGCCAGGCGATCCTCGCCGCCTCGCTGACCAGCTTCGCGGTGTACACCGCGGTGATCGTCTGGGCGTTCGCCACGCCGAACCTGACGCGCATCTGGCTGGTGCTGCTGATCGCCTCGCTGGCACTGACCGGCGCCGGCCTGCTGTTGGGAGGTGACGCATGAGCAAGGTGCAGAGCGGCGCGGCCGAGGGCGGTTTCCGCCAGGCCATGGCCTGGCTGCATACCTGGGGCGGCCTGTGGGCCTGCTGGGTGCTGTTCGTGATCTTCCTCACCGGCAGCCTGGGCGTGTTCGACGAGCCCATCACCCGCTGGATGAAGCCGCACCTGCCGCAGGCCAGCGAGGCCACCGGCGACACCCGCATGGACGATGGCTTCGACCGGCCGCAGGCCGTGCGCATGGCCCGTACCTGGTTCGAGGAGAACCAGCCCGACGCGCATTTCTGGGGCGTCGGTCTGCCGTCGGACGAGGACCCCTCGATCCGCCTGTTCTGGCAGGACCCGCAGGAGAACTTCCACAACGCCCGCATCGATGCCGGCAGCGGCCAACCGGTGGACGGCTCCCGCGAGCGTGACAGCGAAGGCGGCCACCACTTCGTGCACATGCACTTCGAGTTCCACGGCGGCACCGCCGGCATCTGGTTCGTCGGTGCCTTCACCATGGCCATGCTGGTGGCGCTGGTCAGCGGCATCGTCATCCACAAGCGTATCTTCAAGGACTTCTTCACCTTCCGCCCGGGCAAGGGCCAGCGCAGCTGGCTGGATGCGCATAACGCCCTGTCGGTGCTGAGCCTGCCGTTCCAGCTGATGATCGCCTACACCGGCCTGGCGACCTTCTACGCCCTGTACATGCCGGCCGGCATCGCCGCGCACTACGACAGCGAGGAGGCCTACTTCGCCGACCTGCTGGCCCAGCCGGCGGCCCAGGAAATCACCGGCATCGCCGCGCCGTTGGCCGCGTTCGACGGCATGCTGCTGCATGCCGAGCAGCAACTGCAGCGCCCGGCCAGTTTCGTCAGCATCGAGCACCCCAACGACAGCAGCGCCTCGGTGCGGGTGTTCGGCCGCTTCATCGAGAAGCCGGGCGAGTACCGCCTGCTCGGCGACGGCGGCGGCCGGGTGTTCTTCAACGGCGTGACCGGCGAGCGGACCGACGTGCAGATGCCCGGCGAGCTGCGTGGCGGCGCCGCACAGGACGTGCAGTCAGTGATGGCCAACCTGCACTTCGCCGCCTTCGGTGGGCACCTGGTGCGCTGGCTGTACTTCGTCAGCGGCCTGGCAGGCGCGGCCATGCTGGCCACCGGCGCCCTGCTGTTCATGGTCAAGCGCCGCCAGCGTTCGCTGAACGAGTTCGGCAGTGCCACGCCGCGCGTGTACCGGGTGATCGAGGTGCTCAACGTCGGCACCCTCACCGGCCTGACCATCGCCTGCGTGGCGTTCTTCTGGGGCAATCGCCTGCTGCCGCTGGGTATCGCCGACCGCCCGGAATGGGAGATCGGCGTGTTCTTCGCCGTCTGGCTGCTGAGCTTCGTCCACGCCGGCCTGCGTCCAGTTGCGCGGGCCTGGGTCGAACAGCTGCTGGCGCTGGCCGCCCTGTGCCTGCTGCTGCCGCTGCTCAACTGGCTGACCGTTGGCGATCAGCTGTTCAGCTACCTGCAGCGCGGCGACGGCGAGCGTGCCGGCGTCGAGCTGGTGGCACTGGGCACCGGTGTGCTGTCGCTGTGGGGCGCCTGGCGCCTGACCCGGCCGCGCAGGGCGCCGGCAGCTGATCGCCAGCGCGCCGCCGCGGCGCAGGCGCGATCATGAGTCTGACCCTCGCCGTGATTCTCGCCGCCGCACTCTGCTATGCCGGCATGGCTGGCCTGTGCCTGAGCATGGACCGCCATCATTCCCAGGTGTGGAAAGCCAAGGCGCCGACCCGTCAGCGCCTGTTGCGCCTGGCCGGCTGGCTGCTACTGGCGCTGGCCGTGTGGCCGTGCGTACAGGTCTGGGGCGCCGCCGTCGGCCCCGTGGTCTGGTGCGGCATGCTCAGCGTCGGCGCCTTCACCCTGGTCCTGCTGTTGCCCTATCGCCCGCGTGTCGCCGCGCTGCTGGCCGCCGTGGCGGCCGGTGTCGGCCTGCCGGTCCTGTTGTTGAGCGCCGGCTGAGCCGGCACCGTTCAAGGAAGATGTAGTCGATGACCTCGCGTTTCTCCCCGCTCCTGCGTCGTGGCCTGGCGGCCGCCGTGATCCTCGGCCTGCCGGTGCTGATCTGGCTGTCCTGGGATGACGCGGTGGCCTACGACACCGTGGCCATCGGCCGCGGCGACGTCGAAGCCAGCGTCACCGCCATCGCCACCCTGCAACCACGCGAGTCGGTGGACGTTGGCGCCCAGGTGTCCGGCCAGGTCACCCGCCTGCACGTGCAGCCCGGTGACCGGGTGGAGAAGGGCCAGCTGCTCGCCGAGATCGATGCCAGCCTGCACCAGGCCTCGGTCGAGGCCGACCGCGCGGCCCTCGACGGCCTGCGCGCGCAGCTGGCCGAACAGCAGGCGCAGCTCGACCTGGCGCGCCAGCAGCACCTGCGCCAGCAGCGCCTGGCCGCCGACGAGGCGACCCGCGAGGAGGACGTGCAGATCGCCGTCGCCACCCTGCGCTCCGCCGAGGCGCGCCTGCGCCAGCTGCGTGCGCAGATCGCCGAGGCCAGCGCGCGCCTGCGTGGCAACGAGGCGCAACTGAGCTACACGCGTCTCTACGCGCCCATCGCCGGCACGGTGATCGGTGTCGACGTCAAACAAGGCCAGACCCTCAATGCCACCTACCAGACGCCGACCGTGCTGCGCCTGGCCGACCTTGGTGCGATGACCGCCTGGACCAAGGTTTCCGAGGCCGACATCCGTCGCGTGCGGGTCGACATGCCGCTTTACTTCACCACCCTCGGTGGCGACGGTCGCCGCTGGCACGGCAAGGTGCGCCAGGTGCTGCCGGCGCCGCCGGTGACGCCGAGCGCCTCCGGCGAGTCCGCCGCGGTGCCGCAGACGGTCAAGGCGGTGCAGTACACCGTGCTGTTCGACGTGGCCAACGACGACGGCGAGCTGATGCCGCAGATGACCGCCCAGGTGACCTTCGTTACCGCCGCCGCGCATGACGTGCTGACCGCGCCGCTGGCCGCGCTGCAGCCGGTGGAGGGCCAGGCCGGGCTGTTCAGCGCCCGCGTGCTGGAGGCTTCCGGTCGCGCCGCCGCGCGTGAAGTGCGCGTAGGCGCGCGCAGCCGTCAGCGGGTGGAGGTGATCGAGGGCCTCGGCGAGGGCGAGTTGCTGGTCACCGGCGAGCGCGCGCCCGCGCCGTCTAGGTTCCAGTGGTGAGCGACACGCCGCTGATCGAACTGCGCGGCATCCGCCGCCGCTACGGCGGGCAGAACGGCGCGCCGGAGGTCGAGGTGCTGCATGGCATCGACCTGCGCATCGGCGCCGGCGAATTCGTCGCCATCGTCGGCAGCTCCGGCTCGGGCAAGTCGACCCTGATGAACCTGCTCGGCTGCCTCGACCGGCCCAGCGCCGGCAGCTACCGCTTCGCCGGCCACGACGTCGCCGAACTGGACGCCGACCAGTTGGCCTGGCTGCGCCGCGAGGCCTTCGGCTTCGTGTTCCAAGGCTACCACCTGATCGCCACCGAGTCGGCCTGCGAGAATGTCGAGGTGCCCGCGCTGTACGCCGGCATGTCCGCCGAGGCGCGCCGCCAGCGCGCCAGCGCTCTGCTCACCCGCCTGGGCCTGGGCGAGCGCCTCGACTATCGCCCCGGCCAGCTTTCCGGCGGTCAGCAGCAGCGGGTGTCGATCGCCCGCGCGTTGATGAACGGCGGGCGCATCATCCTCGCCGACGAACCCACCGGCGCCCTGGATTCGCACAGCGGCCGCGAGGTCATGACCCTGCTGCGCGAGCTGGCGGCGGCCGGGCACACGGTGATCCTGATCACCCACGACCGCGAAGTGGCGGCCCAGGCCCAGCGGGTCATCGAGATTCGCGACGGCGCGATCATCGGCGACAGCGCCGCGCCGTTTGGCGGCGCGCAGCCCAATCCGGCGGCGTTGCCGGCGCCGCACTTCGACAGCATGAGCGTGCAGGGTGCCGGCTGGAGCGCCCTCGGCGAGGTGCTGCGTTCGGCCTGGCGGGTGATGCTGCTGAACCGCTTCCGCACCGCGCTGACCCTGCTCGGCATCGTCATCGGCGTGGCCTCGGTGATCGTCATGCTGGCCATCGGCCTGGGCACCAAGCAGAAGGTTCTGGCGCAGATGGCCTCGATGGGCGCCACCACACTCTACCTGTACGCCGCGCAACCGCCGGAAGGCGGTCCCTGGGGTGTGGTCAGCGAGGGCGACCTGGAGGCCCTCGGCCGTCTGCCGGAGATCGACCTGTTCACCCCGGTGATCGGCAACCCGCGCATGGTCCAGTACGGCAACGCCTCGCGCGACCTCTACGTGTTCGCCAGCAACGAGCAACTGCCCGCGATCCAGCACTGGCCGGTGGCCGAGGGGCGCTTCTTCACCGCCGCCGAGGACCAGGACCTGGCGCCGGTGGTGGTGCTCGGGCACAAGGCACGCACGTTCCTCTTCCGCGACGAACCCAACCCGCTGGGCAAGCAGCTGCTGATCGGCGAGGCGCCGTTCGAGGTCATCGGCGTGATGGCCGAAAAGGGCCGCGAGTCCGGCGCCGACTACTACGACGAGATGGTTTTCATCCCCTACGCCGCCGGGCGTGCGCGGGTCTACCAGGACATCGCCGAGCCCGAGTACGCCGCGCTCACCGCCGCCTCCACCGACCAGGTGCAGGCCGCCGAAACCGCCGCCCGCGAGCTGTTGCTGGCGCGCCATGGTCGCGAGGACTTTCAGGTCGATAACGCCGCGGCCAAGGTCCAGGCCGAGGCCGAGACCCAGGACAGCATGACCCGCATGCTCGGTCTGATCGCCGCCGTGTCGCTGCTGGTGGGCGGCATCGGGGTGATGAACGTGATGCTGATGACGGTGCGCGAACGTACCCGCGAGATCGGCGTGCGCATGGCTACCGGCGCGCGCCAGCGCGACATCCTCCGGCAGTTCCTCGGCGAGGCGGTGCTGGTCACCCTGGTCGGCGGCAGCATCGGCGTGCTGGTCGGCCTCATCGGCGGCGCCGCCCTGCTGGCGGCCGGTGTGCCGCTGATCTTCTCCCTGTCGGCGATGCTGCTGGCCTTCGCCTGCGCGGTGGGCACCGGCCTGCTGTTCGGCTACCTGCCGGCGAAGACTGCCGCGGCCCTCGACCCGGTCGCCGCCCTGGCCAGCGAATGAACGAGTTTTCCATGTCCCGATACCCGCTGACCCTGCTCGCCCTGCTCGCCCTCGCCGGCTGCTCCCGCACCCCTGAGGCGCCGCAGGTGCTGCCCGCCGCGCCCATCGGGTGGAACCATGCCGTTGCCGCCGCTGCGGCGCCGGATGCGCAGTGGTGGCGCGCCTTCGCCAGTGCCGAGCTGGATGCCCTGGTGGAGCAAGGTTTGACCGACAACTTCGATCTGGCCGCCGCCGCCGCGCGCCTGCGCCAGGCCGAAGCCAGCGCGCGCGCGGCCGGTGCGCCGCTGCTGCCGCGTCTGGACGGCAATCTCGGCGCCAGTCGCGAGGGCCGCCCGGGCGGCGACGCCGACGTCGCGGGTAACCTCTACGGTGGTGGCCTGGCCGCCAGCTACGAGGTCGACCTGTGGGGCCGCCTGTCCGCCGACCGCCAGGCCGCCGAGGCCGAGCTGGCCGCCAGCCGCTTCGACCGTGACGCCCTGCGCCTGACCCTCAGCGCCAGCCTCGGTGAGACCTGGCTGCGCCAGGTGGTCCTGGCCGAACGCCTGCGCCTGGCCGAACTCAACCTGGCCAACGCCGAGCGGGTGCTGGCCACCGTGCAGGCGCGCCAGGTGGCGGGCTCCGCCACACCCCTGGAACTGGCCCAGCAGCGCGGCCTGGTGGCCGAGCAGCGGCGCTCCCGCGAGGAACTGCGCCAGCAGGCCGACGACGTGCGCAGCGCCCTCGCCGTGTTGCTCGGCCAGGCAGTGCCGGCCGAGCCGTCGAGCGTCGAGCTGACTGCACTGGTCGTGCCCTCGGTGAGTGCCGGCCTGCCCAGCGAGCTGCTGCTGCGTCGCCCCGACCTGGCCCGCGCCGAGGCGCAACTGAGCGCCGCCGATGCCGACCTGCGTGCGGCGCGGGCGGCCATGCTGCCGCGACTGAACCTTTCGGCTGGCGCTAGCGCCTCCGCTGGCCGCCTCAACCGGGTCTTTGCCGATCCGGTCTACTCCCTGGCTGCGGCGCTGACCGCGCCGATCTTCGATGGTGGCGCCCTGGCCGCCGAACGGGATCGCGCTGCGGCGCGCCGCGAGGAGCTGCTCGCCGACTACCGGCAGAGCATCGTCGCGGCCTTTGCCGACGTGCAGATGGCGCTCAACGCCGGCGCCGGCGTCGAGGCCCAGTGGCAGGCCCAGCAGGAGGTGCAGGCCCAGGCCGAGCGCGCCCTGCAACTGGCCGAGCGGCGCTACCGCGCCGGTGCCGAAGACCTGCTCAACCTGCTCGATGCCCAGCGCACCCTGTATGCCGCCGAGGACCAGAGCGCCCAGCTGCGCCTGGCCCGCCTGCAGGCGAGCGTGGCCCTGGCACGGGCGCTCGGCGGTGGCTGGCAGGCTGCTACGGGCGAGTGAAGGCCTGCTGCAGCTCGGCCAATGAGGCGAAGTACCAGGCCGGCGACTCGGCCATCAGCTCGGCGTGGCTGCCGAAGCCGTAACCGATACCGACGGCCTGCAGGCCATTGCGATGGGCGCCGATCAGGTCGTGCTTGCGGTCGCCGACCATCAGGCAGTCGGCCGGGTCCAGGCCTTCCTCGGCGAGCAGGTGGCGGATCAGTTCGACCTTGTCGGTACGCGTGCCGTCCAGCTCGCTGCCGTAGATCACCTTGAAGTGGCGGTCGAAGCCGAAGTGGCGGGCGATCTCGCGGGCGAACACGGCCGGCTTCGAGGTCGCGATGTACAGCGTGCGACCCTGGGCGTTGAGCGCGTCGAGCATCTCCGGCACACCCTCGAACACGCGGTTCTCGTACAGCCCGGTGACCTTGAACCGCTCGCGGTAATGCCCGACCGCCTCCCACGCCCGCGCCTCGTCGAAGCCGTACTGCTGCATGAACGCCTGCAGCAGCGGCGGCCCGATGAAAGGCTCCAGCTTCGCCAGGTCCGGCTCGTCGATACCCAGCTGCGCCAGCGCATGCTGAATCGACCGCGTGATGCCCACGCGCGGGTCGGTGAGGGTGCCGTCGAGGTCGAAGAGAACGGTGGACTGATGCATGGGGCCTGTCGCGCACTGAGAACGGACCCGAATTGTCCCGCACCCCACCCCGAGCCGCAAATCGCCAACGGGAAATCGGTTACGTCGCGTGGAGAGGATGTTGAGCTGCCTGTGCGGCAGTGAAGGCAGCGCTTCCCGATCTGGTCTGTTCCGTAAGTTTCTGAGCTGCCTATCCGGCAGTGAAGGGCGTCGAGCAAGGCGGGCCAGCTGGCGTTCTTTTCTGAGCTGCCTATCCGGCAGCTCAGAAATGCCAGCGGCCTCGGAACGCCGTCCTGTAGCACTTCACTGCCGCGTAGGCAGCTCAGAAAAGAACCGAATCTGTTGGTCGGGGGCGGGCGGCTTCACTGCCCCGTACGCCGCTCAGAACCCCAACTCTGCTCCATTGTCAGTCGCCGGCCGCTTCATGCCTGACCTCCGTGTGGATGGTCGGGATGCAGGGCGTCGTGCAGGTGGGGGTGGGCGGTGCAGTGGCTGCGTTCCAGTTGCAGGGTGCAGTGGCTGATGTCGAAGGTGTCGTGCATGAGTTCGTTGACCCGTGCGATCAGGCGGTCGCCGTGCTCCGGTGTGACAGTGTCGGCGATCACCAGGTGCGCCGAGAGCAGGCGGCGTTGTGGGGTCAGGCCCCAGATGTGCAGGTCGTGCACGTCCTCGACTTCAGGTTGCGCGGCTAGGGCTTCGCGCACGGCCTGCGGGTCGATGCCCGAGGGCACGCCTTCGAGCAGCACGTTGGAGCTGGTGCGCAGCAGCGACCAGGTGCGCGGCACCACCCAGAGCGCGATCAGCACGGCGACGATCGGGTCCGCCGGGGTCCAGCCGGTGTAGCGCACGATCAGCGCGGCGATGATCACGCCCACCGAGCCGAGCATGTCGCTGAGCACTTCCAGATAAGCGCCGCGCAGGTTCAGGCTGTCGTCCTGGCTGGCGGTGAGCACGCGCATGGAGATCAAGTTCACCACCAGGCCGAGCACGGCGATCACCAGCATGGTGCCGGTCTGCAGTTCCGGCGGCTGCATCAGGCGGCGCACCGCCTCGACCATGATGTACACCGCCACGCCGAGCAGCAGCAGGGCGTTGAAGGCGGCGGCGAGGATCTCGAAGCGCGCGTAGCCGAAGGTCCGCCGCGCATCGGCCTGGCGCCTGGACACGCGGATCGCCAGCAGGGCGATGAGCAGCGCGGCGGTGTCGGTGACCATGTGCGCGGCATCCGAGAGCAGCGCCAGCGAGTGGCTGAGCAACCCGCCGATCAGCTCGGTGAGCATGAAGCCGCCGGTCAGCGCCAGGGCGATCCACAGGGCCTTCTCGTTCGCCTGGTTACCGTGTCCGCCGTGGGAATGATCGTGTGCCATGCGCTGCGCCTTGGGAATGTGAGCAGAGGACCGGGGCGAGGCCGGCGAAGTTCGCCGCGGCCGTCAGTGGTCGAAACCGGCGGCCAGGTGCTGGTCCTTGAGCTTCACGTAGTTGCCGGCGGTGTAGGCGAAGAAGCTGCGTTCCTTGTCGCTCAGCGGACGCGCCTGTTTCACCGGGCTGCCGACGTAGAGGAAACCGCTTTCGAGCACCTTGCCCGGCGGCACCAGGCTGCCGGCGCCGATGATCACATCGTCCTGTACCACCGCGCCGTCCATGACGATGCTGCCCATGCCGACCAGGATGCGGCTGCCCAGGGTGCAGCCGTGCAGGGTGACCTTGTGGCCGACGGTGACCTCGTCGCCGATGATCAGCGGGAAGCCGTCCGGGTTGAACGGGCCGGCGTGGGTGATGTGCAGCACGCTGCCGTCCTGGATGCTGGTGCGCGCACCGATGCGGATGCGGTGCATGTCGCCGCGGATCACGCTGAGCGGCCAGACCGAGCTGTCGTCGCCGATCTCGACGTCGCCGATGACCACCGCCGAGGCGTCGACGAAGGCGCGCGCGCCGAGCCGCGGGGTGCTGCTGTTGTATGTTCTGATCGCCACGATAGAAACCTCTTTGGCTGCGGTGAGCCCCGATTGTAATTAAGATGGTCGGCATGTCGCTGAACGATGACCGCGGGAAAGGCTGCCGCCGCGCGTGGTCACAGCATCAGAACCTGTTCACGATCTGCTGCGCGTCGGTCCTACGGCGTCAAAAACAGGCTGGATCGCCAGCCCGGTCGGATGCTCATTTACAGCTCGTAAAGTCGCTCGCGACTCCGACCGGTCCTCCCCTGTTTTGACCAGCCGAAGGCTGCTACTGACGTAGCGCCTTGCAGGGCTCCAGCCCGCGAGATCGTGAACAGGTCCCAAGAACCCCCGCTACAGGTGAACACCGTGACCGCCGAAAATCCCCTGCTCCAATCCTTCGACCTGCCGCCGTATTCCGCGATCAAGCCCGAGCACGTCGAGCCGGCGGTGGGCGCCATCCTCGCCGACAACCGCGCCGCCATCGCCGCGCTGCTCGACACCCAGGCCACGCCGAGCTGGAGCGGCCTGGTGCTGGCCCTCGACGAACTGGGCGCGCGCCTCGGACAGGCATGGAGCCCGGTCAGCCACCTCAACGCCGTGTGCAACAGCGCCGAGCTGCGCAGCGCCTACGAGGCCTGCCTGCCCAAGCTCTCCGAGTACTACACCGAGATGGGCCAGAACCGCGCGCTGTTCCAGGCCTACGAGGCGCTGGCGAACAGCCCCGAAGCGGCCGGTTTCGACGTGGCGCAGAAGACCATCCTCGAACACACGCTGCGCGACTTCCGCCTGTCCGGCATCGACCTGCCGCCCGCCGAGCAGAAGCGCTACGGCGAAATCCAGATGAAGCTCTCCGAGCTGACCAGCGCCTTCTCCAACCAGTTGCTCGACGCCACCCAGGCCTGGACCAAGCAGATCGACGACGAAGCGCAGCTGGCCGGTCTGACCGACTCGGCCAAGGCGCAGATGAAGCAGGCGGCCGAGGCCAAGGGCGTCGAAGGCTGGCTGATCAGCCTGGAATTCCCCAGCTACTACGCGGTGATGACCTACGCCGACGACCGCGCCCTGCGTGAAGAGGTCTACACCGCCTACTGCACGCGCGCCTCCGACCAGGGGCCGAACGCCGGGCAGAACGACAACGGCCCGCTGATGGAGCAGATCCTCGACCTGCGCCAGGAACTGGCCAGGCTGCTCGGCTTCGGCAACTACGCCGAGCTGTCGCTGGCCAGCAAGATGGCCGAGTCCACCGACCAGGTGCTGAGCTTCCTGCGCGACCTCGGGGTGCGCGGCAAACCCTTCGCCGAGCAGGACCTCGCCGAACTCAAGGCCTTCGCCGCCGAACAGGGCCTGCACGACCTGCAGAGCTGGGACGTCGGCTACTACAGCGAGAAATTGCGCGAGCAGCGCTACAGCATTTCCCAGGAAATCCTTCGCGCCTACTTCCCGATCGACAAGGTGCTCTCCGGCCTGTTCGTCATCGTCGAGCGCCTTTACGGCATCCAGATCACCGAGCTGAAGGGCTTCGACAGCTGGCATCCGGACGTGCGCCTGTTCGAGATCAGCGAGAACGGCGAGCACGTCGGGCGCTTCTTCTTCGACCTGTATGCCCGCGCCAACAAGCGCGGCGGCGCCTGGATGGACGGCGCGCGCGACAAGCGCCGCACCGCCGGCGGCGAGCTGATCAGCCCGGTGGCCAACCTGGTGTGCAACTTCACCCCCGCAGTCGGCGGCAAGCCGGCGCTGCTCACCCACGACGAAGTCACCACGCTGTTCCACGAATTCGGCCACGGCCTGCACCACCTGCTGACCCGCGTCGAGCATGCCGGCGTGTCGGGTATCAACGGCGTGGCCTGGGATGCGGTCGAGCTGCCCAGCCAGTTCATGGAGAACTGGTGCTGGGAGCCCGAGGGCCTGGCGCTGATCTCCGGCCACTACCAGACCGGCGAGGCGCTGCCTCAGGCCCTGCTGGACAAGATGCTGGCGGCGAAGAACTTCCAGTCCGGGCTGATGATGGTGCGGCAGATCGAGTTCTCGCTGTTCGACTTCGAGCTGCACGCCACCCACGGCGACGGGCGCAGCGTGCTGGAGGTGCTCGAAGGCATTCGCGACGAGGTGTCGGTGCTGCGTCCGCCGGCCTTCAACCGCTTCGCCAACAGCTTCGCGCACATCTTCGCCGGCGGTTACGCGGCCGGTTACTACAGCTACAAGTGGGCCGAAGTGCTGTCCGCCGACGCTTTCTCCCGGTTCGAGGAGGAGGGCGTGTTCAACGGTGAAACCGGCCGCGCGTTCCGCGAGGCGATCCTCGCGCGTGGTGGCTCGCAGGAGCCGATGGTGCTGTTCGTCGACTTCCGCGGCCGTGAGCCGAGCATCGATGCGCTGCTGCGCCACCTTGGCCTGAGCGCGGAGGCGGCATGAGCGACACGCCCGTGATCAAGAAGCGCTTCATCGCCGGCGCCGTGTGCCCGGCGTGCAGCGCCGCCGACACCATCAAGATGTGGAGCGTCGACGACGTTCCTCACCGCGAGTGCGTCGCCTGCGGCTTCTCCGACACCTTGGACGCGCAGGGCAACTCGGTGCCCAGCGAACTGCCCACGCGGGTCAGCAAGCCGGCGCCGAAACGGGCCGACCCGAAGATCATCCCGGTGCAGTTCTTCCCCAATCCGAAGCTGAAGAAGCCCGAGTGACGGCGCCCGTGTGGCATCTGGTGTGCGGCGACAACGCGGCCGAGGGCGTTGCCTCGGTGCTCGGCGAGGCCCTGGCGCGGCAGTCGCTGCGGGTGCTGCGCGACGACCTCGCGGTCGGCCCGCTGCGTGACGTCGACCACCCGCCGTGCGCCGCCCGCGCAGCCCTCTGGCGCGCCGTGTGGCCTGCGCAGGTGCTGCCGGTGCCGGCGTTCGACACCGATCTGGCGGCCGACGCGCAATGGCTCGCCGGGCTGGCGCGCGGGGCTGCAGAGGTCACCCTGTGGCACGGCGACAGCTGCTCCGAGCAGTTGCTGCTGGCGCGCGTGGCGGCGGCGCTGGACGGCTCGGACCTGGCCCTGTGGGAAGTCGCCTGCGGCACCGGCGATACCCGCGTCGCCCAGCGCAAGGCCGTCGCCATGCGCCACCCCCGGGAGCTGCTGGAGCTGCATCGGCCGCGCCTGATGGACGCCGAACGGCGCCACGCCCTGGCCGCCCAATGGCGCGCGGCGGTGGCCGAGGATGCCGATGTGCGCCGCTGGTCGGACGGCGAATTCCATGGCGAGACGTTCGCCACCATCGACGCCAGCCTGCTGGACTTCTGCACGCCGGAATGGCAGCCGCTGGCCCAGCCGATGGGCGACACCATGCGTCACTGCGACGGGTTCTTCGCCAGCGACTTCTTCCTCGCCTGGCGCGCCCGCGAACTGGCGGCCCGCGGCGCGCTGCATCTCGAGGGCCCGTTAAAGGGCCGCTACAGCGAGCAGCGGGTGCGGCTGGCCTGAAGGCGCTGCGCGGGTTGCGCGACTGCTAACGGCTACGCCGCGTAGGGTGGGCTTCAGCCCACCGATGGCTCAGTGCTCTGGTGGGGATTGGTGGGCTAAAGCCCACCCTACGGAGGTCAGGCCATCTGGAGCTGGATGCGCTAGTCGAAACCCAGGCTCGTAGGGTGGGCTTCAGCCCACCGATAGCGTGGTCTCCGGTGGGATTGGTGGGCTAAAGCCCACCCTACGGAGGTAGGGCGTCTGGGGCTGGATGCGCCAGTCGAAACCCAGGCGCGTAGGGTGGGCTTCAGCCCACCGATGGCGTGGTGCTCTGGTGGGACTTGGTGGGCTAAAGCCCACCCTACGGAGGTCGGGAGTCTGGGGCGGGGTGCGCTAGTTGAAATCCAGGCTGTCGCGCAGTGCCTGCACTTCGCCGGCGACTTCGTTCTCGCGTTCCACCGGCATGGCGTAGGTCAGCGAGTAGATGGTGTCGCTGCCGCGCGCGGCGAGCAGGGTCTGCTTGAGCGCGGGGTTGCCCTGCTGGCTGATGGTGCAGCGCACCTCATGGGCGGCGATGTGGCCGAGGGTGGTCGCCTGCGGCTTGCTGCAACTGGCCAGCAGGCCGCTCCGGGCGAAGCCCAGTTGCAGCCCCTTGCGCATTTCCGTCAGCAGGTTTTCCAGGTTCACCGCGGCGCCGGCGGCCAGCGGCATGCGCGTGAGCTCCAGCACCAGCGCCTGCGAACCGTCGGCCTGCAACTTCACCGCCTGCTGGCGCTCGCCGGTCACGCCGTCCTCGAAGGGCGAGCGCGGCGCCGGCATCTCGTTGACTTCCCAGCCGGCCGGCCAGACGACCTGCAGGCCGCCCGCGCGGGCCGACAGCACACCGCCGAGCAGGCAGAGCGAGAGCAGGGTGGGGACAAGCTTCGGCATGGCGGTATCCGTGGCAAAAGTGGGGCAAGCCTGCCTGAGTACGCGGACCGCGACAATCGCGGCGCGGCGCCTAGACCGGCGGCTGCCGGTCCGGCTCGGTGGGCGGCGCGTGTTCGGGGGAGGGCGTGGGCTTGCCGCGGTCCAGGTCGCTGTGGATGTCGGTGCGCAGCTGCGGCAGGGACTGCGGAAACTCGCGGCCGATGAAGGCGATCAGTTTTTCGCGCACGTAGCAGCGCGCATCGAAGTTCAGCGAGGCGTCCGGCGAGCTGACCAGGATGCGCAACTGCATGGCCTTTTCCGAGGTGTCGGTAACTTGCAGGACGCTCACCCGGCCGTCCCACAGGTGCGGGATTTCCTCGCACAGGCGCTGCAGCTCGCTGCGCAGGGGCTCCAGCGGAATCAGGTAGTCGACCCAGAGAAACACCGAGCCGAGGATGCTGGCGTCCTTGCGCGTCCAGTTCTGGAACGGGTTCTCGATGAACCACTGCAGCGGCAGCACCATGCGCCGGTCGTCCCAGATGCGCACCACCACGTAGGTGCCGGTGATCTCCTCGATGCGGCCCCATTCGCCTTCGACGATGACCACGTCGTCCATGCGGATCGGCTGGGTCACGGCGATCTGCAAGCCGGCGATCAGGTTGCCCAGCACCGGCTTGGCGGCGAGACCGGCGGCCAGGCCGATGAGGCCGGCGGAGGCGAGGATGGTGGTGCCGATCTGGCGCACCGGCGGAAAGGTCATCAGCATCGCCGAGACCCCGAACAGCAGCACCAGGAACCACAGCGTGCGCACCAGCACGCGGGTCTGGGTTTGAATGCGGCGGGCGTTGAGGTTGTCGCGGATGTCCAGCGGGTGCTTGATCAGGATGCTCTGCTCGACCGCGCGCACGCAGCCCATGAAGAACCAGGTGATCGCCGCGATCAGCGCCAGCGTGGTCAGGTGGCGCAGCCCGTTGATCCACAGCAGCGCGTCGCTGGCGGAGCCGAGCAGGCCCTGCAACGCCAGCAACGGCACCACCGTGAGCAGCGGCTGCTCGACGTGATCGAGCAGAATCCGCGCGAAGGAAAAGTGCTTCGCCACCCGCTTCAGCACGGCCACCGCGATGCGCGCGGCGACGCTCACGACGACCATCAGTACCAGCGCGGCGATCAGCAATTGCAGCCAGGGATCGGAGACGTAGTCTTTCCAGTCGATCGGCATCCGCAGCGTTCCTCCGTCGTCAGGGTCTGGCGGCGCTTCATCGCGCCGCCGATCAGGCGCAGGCGCGGCCGCGAATGAAACGCCGCCCCGGCCCGTTCACCCGGAGTGGACCGGCATTGCGCCGGCAGAGTTCGGCGAGAGGGCCGTGCCAGAGCGTTCGCCGGAGGAGGGCGAACGCTCGGCGTCGCGAGGTCAGGTGGTTTTCGCGGGCTCCTGGTCGGCGTCGTCTTCGCGAATCCGGTACCAGGCGACGTACAGCGCCGGGAGGAATAGCAGGGTCAGCAGCGTCGCGCTGAAGATGCCGCCGATCATGGCGTAGGCCATCGGCCCCCAGAACACCTCGCGGGCGATCGGGATCATCCCCAGGCTGGCTGCGGCGGCGGTCAGCAGGATCGGCCGGCGGCGGTGCTCGGTGGCCTCGATCACCGCGCGCCAGGGCGAATAGCCGGCGCGCTCGAAGGCGTCGATCTGGGTCACCAGGATCACCGAGTTGCGGATGATGATGCCGATCAGCGCCAGCACCCCGAGGATCGCCACGAAGCCCAGCGGCGTGCCGGTCGGCACCAGCGCCAGGACCACGCCGATCAGCCCCAGCGGCGCCACGCTGATCACCAGGAACAGCTTCTGCACGCTGTGCAGCTGGATCATCAGGAAGGTCGCCATGAGGAACAGCATCAGCGGCAGAACCTTGGCGATCGGCCCCTGCGCCTTGCCGCTTTCTTCCACCGTGCCACCGGTGGCCACGCGGTAGCCGTCGGGCAGCTTGCTGGCGAATTCGTCGATCGCCGGCTTCAGCTCGGTGACCAGGTCGGTCGGCTGGATCTCGCCGTTGACCGCCGCCTTGATGGTGATCGTCGGCTTGCGGTCGCGGCGCCAGACCAGCGGCTGCTCCAGCTCGTAGCTGAGGGTGGCGAAGGCGCGCAGGGGAATCGACACGCCGCTGGCGTTGACGATCTGCAGGTTTTCCAGGGTTTCCGGCGAGCCGCGCTCGGCGTCCTCGGCGCGGCCGATCACGTTGATCAGGTAGATGTCGTCCTTCACCTGGGTGACGCTGGCGCCGGTGACCACGCCGTTCATGATGTTCGCCACGTCCTCGGAGGACAGCCCGAGCTGGCGCGCCTTGTCCTGAGCCACGTCGATGCGTAGCACCTTGCCCGGTTCGCTCCAGTCGTAAACGATCTCGCCGATGTTCGGGTTGGCGTCGAGCAGGCCGGCGAGGTCGAGGGCGTGCTTGCGCACCTGGTCGATGTCCTTGCCGCTGATTCGGTACTGGATCGGCCGCCCCACCGGCGGGCCCATCTCCAGCGGCTGGACGAAGCTGCCGATGCCGACGAAGTCCTGGCGCAGGCGCTGGCGGAGTTTTTCCATCAGCCGGCCGCGTGCTTCCAGGTCCTTGCTGACGATCACCAGCTGCGCATAGAAGGGGTTCTGCAACTGCTGGTCCAGCGGCAGGTAGAAACGCAATGCACCCTGGCCGATGTAGGTGCTCCAGCGGGCGATGTCCGGGTCGTCCTTGAGCGTCGCTTCCAGGCGGTCGACCTGCAGGCGCGTCTCGTTGATCGAGGCGCCTTGCGGCAGGTTGAGGTCGACCAGCACTTCCGGGCGGTCGGAGGAGGGGAAGAACTGGTTCTGCACGAAGCGCATGCCGAACAGCGAGGCGGCGAACAGCAGCAGGGTCAGGCCGATGGTCCACCAGCGGTGGCGCATGGCGAGAAGCAGGCCGCGGTCGAAGGTGCGGGCGATGCGGCCGGGCTCGTCCGACGTGGACTTGAGGTTCTTCTTGAGGATGTGAACCGCGATCACCGGGGCGAAGAACACCGCCACCACCCAGGACACCAGCAGCGCCACGGCGATCACCGCGAACAGGGTGAAGGTGTATTCGCCGGCCGAGCTGGCGTTGAGGCCGATGGGCACGAAGCCGGCGACGGTGACCAGGGTGCCGGTGAGCATCGGGAACGCGGTGGAGGTGTAGGCGAAGGTTGCCGCGTCCTTCAGCGAATCGCCTTCCTCCAGGCGCGTGACCATCATCTCCACGGTGATCATCGCATCGTCCACCAGCAGGCCGAGGGCGATGATCAGCGCACCGAGGGAAATCCGCTGCATGGTGATGCCGCTGTATTCCATGAACACGAAGACCATCGCCAGCACCAGCGGGATCGAGCAGGCCACCACCAGCCCGGCGCGCACGCCGAGGCTGACGAAGCTGACGATCAGCACGATCACCACCGCCTCGAACAGCGCGCGGGTGAAGCCGCCGACGGCTTCCTCGACCACCTCGGCCTGGTCGGACACCTTGTGCACGCCGACGCCCAGTGGCAACTCGGCGCTCAGCGCGTCCATCTTCTCGTGCAGCGCCTTGCCGAACACCTGGATGTTGCCGCCGTCCTTCATCGCGATGGCCAGGCCGATGGCCGGCTTGCCGTCGTAGCGGAACAGCATCTGCGGCGGGTCGACGTAGCCGCGGCGGATCTGCGCGATGTCGGAGAGCCGGTAGAAGCGGTCGTCGAGGCGCAGGTTGACCTGCTCCAGGTCCTTCTCCGAGGCGAACTGGCCGCTGGTGCGCACGGAAATGCGCTCCGGCCCGGCCTCGATCACGCCGGACGGCGTCACCGCGTTCTGCGCTTGCAGGCTCTGCATCACCTGGGCCTGGTCGATGCCGAGGGCGGCCAGCTTGCGGGTGGAGAAATCTAGGTAGATCACCTCGTCCTGGGCGCCGACCATCTCCACCTTGCCGAGGTTGTCGACGCTGCGGATTTCCGCGCGCACCCGTTCGACGTAGTCGCGCAGCTGGCGGAAGCTCAGGCCGTCGGCGGTGAAGGCGTAGATCGAGCCGTACACGTCGCCGAACTCGTCGTTGAACGCCGGGCCCTGGATGCCCTGGGGAAACTCGCCGCGGATGTCGTCGACCTTCTTGCGCACCTGGTACCAGATTTGCGGGATGTCCTCGGCGTCGGTGGTATCGCGCAGGAACACCATGATGGTGGACTCGCCCGGTCGCGTGTAGCTCTTCACGTAGTCCAGCGAGTCGAGCTCCTCGAGCTTCTTCTCGATGCGGTCGGTGACCTGGTTGAGCGTTTCGTCCACCGTGGCGCCGGGCCAGCGGGTCTGGATCACCATGGTCTTGATGGTGAAGGACGGGTCTTCCTCGCGGCCGAGGTTCTTGTAGGAGAACAACCCCATCAGCAGGCCGACGAACATCAGGTACCAGACGAACGACTGGTGGCGCAGCGCCCATTCCGAGAGGTTGAAGCCGCCGCTGCGGGCGTCGTCGTGCTTGTCGTCGCGGTCCGTCATGGCTGTACGCCCTCGTCCATCTTCACGGCCTGTCCGGGCTTGAGTTCGCTGAGGCCGGCGATCACCACCCGCTCGCCGGGCTGCAACTGGCCATCCACGGTGATGCTGCGCTCGTCGCGAGCGAGCAGCGTCACCTCGCGCGGCGCCACGGTCATGCTCTGCCGGTCGATCACCCAGACGCGGGTCTTGCCATCGACTTCCTGCAGGGCGCTGAGCGGCAGCTGGCTGCGCGGCGCGACCTTCTGCTGCAGGGTCACGCTGACCGCGGTGCCGAGCAGGAACGCCGGCGGCGTGTCGGCCAGGGTCAGGCGCACGCGGCGGGTGCGGGTGGCGGAATCCGCCTGCGGTTCGATCTCGCGCAGGGTGCCGGTGGTGCGCGCGTCCGGGTCGAGTTGTGCGGCGACCTCGAAGCGCAGGTCGGGGCTCAACGCGTCGGCGAGGTTGGCCGGCAGGTCGAACACCGCTTCCTTCACGTCGGGGCGCGCCAGGGTCACGACTTCCTGCCCGGCGGCCACCACCTGCCCGGCTTCGGCGTGCCAGGCGGTGACAACGCCGTCGTAGTCGCTGCTCAGCGTGCTGTAGCCGAGGCGATCGCTGGACTGCTGCACGCGGGACGCGGCCTGGTCGCGCGCCGCCGCGAGGGTCTTGAGCTCGGTCTGCGCCTGTTCGAGGGTCGCCTTGGCGCCGACGCCGCGGTCGAACAGCTCCTGCTGCCGGCGCGCGTTGGCCTGGGCGTTGATCCATTGCGCTTCGCTGCGCGCCAGTTCGCCCTGGCTGGCGCGCAACTCGTTCTGCTGGTCGGTGGGGTCTAGGGTCGCCAGCCGGGTGCCTGCCTTCACTTCGGTGCCGACGTCCACCAGGCGCTGGGCGATGCGCCCGCCGACGCGAAAGCCCAGCGTGGTTTCGTAGCGCGCCTGGATAATCCCGGCGAAGCGCCCGAGGCTCTGCTCGGCCTGTGCCTGGACCTCGCTGTAGAGCACCGGGCGCACCGCTGCCGGCGCCGGCTCGTCGTTGCCGCAACCGGCGAGGGCGAGGCCGGCGAGCAGCCCGGCCAACAGGCGTGCGCTCATGGCTTCTGCTCCTGTTCGGCGATCTCCACCTGCTGGCCCGGATGCAGCAACTGGCCGCCGGCGATCACCACCCGCGCGCCGGATTGCAGGCCGTCGGCGATCACCACCTCGCCGGTGGCGTAGCGCGACACCTTCACCGCCTGCAGATCGACCTTGTCGTCGGGGCCGACCCGCCACACCGCCGGCTGGCTTTCCTTCTTGGTCAGGGCGGCCCAGGGCAGCACCACGCTGCTCTGCTCGCCGGCGGTGATCCGCGCGGTCACCGCCGCCCCCAGCGGCATGCCGTCCGGCACGTCCTCCAGGGCGATCTTCACCTGCACCGTGCCGCTCTGCGCGGACACCGTCGGCGTCACTTCGCGCACGCGTCCGCGGGCCTTCACGCCGGGGTCGTCGAGCAGCGCCACCTCGACGACTTCGTCTTCCGGCGCGACCAGCGATTCGTAGACGTTGAACACCGCGTCCCGCTCGCCGTCGCGGGCCAGGCCGAAGATCGGCGCGGTCGCCTGGACCACCTGGCCGACCTCGGCCTGGCGCTCGGTGATCACGCCATTCGCCTCGGCCACCAGGTCGGTGTAGGACAACTGCTCGCGAGCGCTGGCCAACTGCGCCTCGGCGGCGGCCAGGGAGTTCTTCGCGCTGCGCTGCGCGGCGAGCGCGGAGTCGTACTCGCTGCGGCTGGTGTAGCCCTTGGGCAGCAGCTTCTGCTGGCGCCAGAGGTCGGCCTCGGCCTGCTTCAGGCGGGCTTTTTCGGCCTCCACCGCGGCCTCGGCGGCGCTCACGTTGTTGCGCTGATCCTGGGGATCGAGCCGGGCGAGCACCTGGTTGGCGGTGACCGAATCGCCGACCTCCACCCGCCGTTCGATGATCTTGCCGCCGACCCGGAACGACAGCTGCGTCTGCACGCGGGCCTGTACGTCGCCGGTCAGCGTGGCGTTGGCCTCGTGCGGCACGACCTCCACCTGCTGCACGTAGACCCGCGGCTTCTGCGCCTCGCGCGGGGCGTCGTCGCCGCAACCGCCCAGCAGGGCGAGCGCGAGCAGGGCGTACAGGCAACGCAACGGGAGGAGGGGACGGCGGGCGGGCATGCGAATTCCTTGCACGAATCGAACGGGCGTTCGTTGATATGCGACTGCGCCGTTCGTCGGGGGTTCCGGGTCGCCGGCGATGGCCCCTCGCGGCGATTGACTGCCGAACGGCAGCTGCGGCGGCTGCGCTAATCCGCTTAAATACTGTATGCATGAACAGTTATCGAGGGGCCGAGCATGAGTGTTCTTCCGCCGCGTGGTCGTGGAACCGCCAGCAATCCGCACAACCGTTTCGCGCCGACCCGCAGCGAGGCCGAGCCCAGCGACTGGTACGAGGAGGACGTGCCGCCCAGCCGTGCCACGGAGGTTCGCAGCGAACGGGCGAAGACGGTGATCAGCTACAACCGCTCGCCGGATGTAGGCTTCGAGCGCTCGGTGAACCCCTACCGCGGGTGCGAGCACGGCTGGATATGCTCTGTAAAAGGTTCCATCAAGGTCTTTTAGGACGGTTGAACTCGTTCAAGCGTTCTAAATGACCAGTATCAGCAATCAACCATATTGACCAATTGTTGAATGTCATCGTCCATTTCTAACAAATACCAATCCCTGTATTTGATGACATTTGGCTGATTTTCTTTTCTATCAATTCTCATCATTGTTGCTTTTCTTTCAGTAGCAAAATGATTATTGGAGAAAATTACAGTTCCAATTCCAATATTTCTTTTGATTATTACTGTTTCTTTAGTCGCATAATCTTTATATGAGAGATAAAGACAATCTTGGAAAACCTTCTCATATAATTTGATTTTCCCTGCACTCACATTTTCCATTGTGAAAATTTCTGCAAGATTAGGGTTTTCACTCACATAACTATTAAGAAGAAGAGCAGAGCACTTCTTTGACTTAATAAGTTTAAATGATGGGAAATTCGTTGCGTTTATCTTTGCGAAGGTTTTACTAGGCACTTCAATAAAAGAGATTTTTCTAGCAAATGAATACTTGCTTTCAATCTCTTTTACCTTTTCAATGATTGACAAATAAGCGTCATAATCATCAATCAAATACACACTACAAACATCATAAGCAGTTTCTTTATTGACATAAGAAACTAAAAGGTCGTTTATTTCACCAACATACTTATCAAACTTTCTATTATCTTCACTCATATATTCCTCTTTCTTATTCTCTTACTTATATTTTCCCATATAAATATATAATGTCAAGAAAGTCGGAGGAACTTTTTAAATATATTTTCAGGAGATATATGGGTGGCTCTATGCACCGGATTTTCTAGGGTTTGTATTAAATACTCCCCGCGTAATATGTAATTATCTGTAAATAACCATTATGCAAAACGCACTGAAAAACTTCGTTTTATGATTTGCTTCGCTTCGCTTCTCAAATCTGCGAACTTCGTTCGCTTATTCCAGTGGTTTTAGCCCGTTAGGGCGTGCTCTGCTGAAATCAAAAAAACATATTCGAATTCAATAAAAGTATTTAAGAGTATTTAAGGGCACTGATTTATGCTGATTTTAAGCCAAAAAAACAACCAATACTCCCCGCGTAATATGCAGATACTCCCCGCGTAATATGTAAATACTCCCCGCATTATATGTAAAATACTCCCCGCGTAATATGTAGCATTATAGTGCTATTCGAATACTCCCCGCGTAGTTCTATTGACTTATATAAAATCTATGGTTTGATATATGTATATAATCAACAAAAGGATGCCCTATGGATTTAATATTTAATCAATTTCAAACTTCAAAAAGTATTTATGCACAAGACAAGTATATGACTTTTGCAAAGTCAATCCTTCATCTTCCAATTTTTCAATCTGTAAAGAACTCAAAGAAAGAAAGGGTAACTATAAAAATAGACAAATTCTATTCTTATGAAGATGTTGAAATGGACTTTATACCTTTGTCTGTGAATTTCGATTTTGATGTTTTCTATTACATTCTTCAAAAGAAATTGAAGTCAGACAAGCTCACATTCACAATAAATATGAAGCACTTTATGAAATTTCATAAAGTCCACCCAAGCAATAAAAAGGTGTATATAGAGAAGTTAAGAAAGTCATTAAAGAATATGATGAAATTTTATCTTGAATTTAGATATGACTCTATTACTTACAAGTGTCATTTGCTGAATAATATCGTTGAAGATGCTAATGATAAAGAAAATACAGTCATTACATTCAATAAAGAATTTGAGAATTTTTACAAGCACGACACTGACCTAATCTTTAATTTTAAGTTCGATAAGTTCAAAGAAATTGAAGGGGATTATGCAAGGGTTCTATATATGTTCTATCTAACTAATCACTACGCTGATAGTGTTAGATTTAAGATTTCCGACATATTAGATAGATTGCAAAGCAATTTTTCAACAAAGACAAAAACATATGAGTATATAAAGAAAGCTCACGAAGAACTAATTAAAATAGAGTTCTTGAAATCTGTTGAGCCTATCAAGGAAGGTAGGGAATTAACTGGTTATTTGGTTGAGTTTGAAAAAGTAAGAAAAGGTTTTTTACCAACGGTTGCAGAAAAACCTAAAAGCAATACTGATGAATCATCTATCTGTGATGAAGAATTACCATTTTAATTAACAACATAAGGACTATATGAAGAATGAAATTAAAGCAATATTAGCAGCAACAATGATGATTACAGCATTCTCTGCGAATGCTGCGTTTAGGGTTCAAATACCACTTGAAATAGATGGTGGTGGGCATCTTCCTAATCGCTCAATAGTTTTTACTGGCATCACTGAAACAACTCCGCCAGAGCCTGAAACGCCTCAAAGAAATCTTGTCAGTCAACTCTCATTCTTTGAAGATGTAATCACATATAAAGGTTTCTACTCTGCGAACAAATCATCGAAAATATACACATATCCGAATATGATGATTGTTGAGACAATACTTGAAAGCGGTAAGGATTATTATTTAAGCAATACTGGCTTTGATTGTGTTTATACTGCAAATGTTTGCACAATGAACATCTCAAAAGCATCAGGTGGGTGCGTGGTTTCAGATACAAGTTTGAGTGGAATTAAAACAGAACTGATATTTAAAACGCCTGCGGTTGGGAATGCTTGTTTAAATCAAACCTTTGGTAATGCTGCAAATGGTTTCGCAAAATCATATCAGGATATAAAGATTTACGATGGTAAATAACAAAGCCCTGATGGGCTTTTGTTATTAAGGTGTATATCTGTTTGTTTTCCTTGATTTCTGCTTTTTTTCTTTCTCTTGTTCATTTCTTGCTTGTGCTTCTCTCTTCAATTTCTCTTGTTCTTCCATTCTTCTAATAAATTCATCATAAGAATTGGAATTTCCAAATTCAGTTGAATTTTGTTTTTTAACTGGTTCAGGTTGAATAGGTTTTTCAACTGGTTGAACTGGTTGAACTGGTTGAACTGGTTTATTTCTTTCTTCTTCAATTCTTTTTTCTTGTTGGTAGTTATTATATCTACGCTGAAAACTGAATTGATTTTCAAGAAAGGCTTTTTTCTCTTCAATTTCTTTTGAAAATTCTTCTTTAAATTGTGGTAATTCACGATTAACACGGCGGAAATCTTCAATCTTTTGCTCTGGTGCATTCTCAAAATTAGAACCAAAACAAGATTTACATGTAAGTGCTTTATGAGCAACGCAAAGCATTGCAGGGGTTATACTGCTCAACAAGTCATTAAATTGCTTGCGAACGGGGTCAACCTCTTCAACTGGTGGCTTCTCTGGTGCGTTTTGAAGTGGTTTAGGTTTTTCCTGGGTAGGTATAGGGAAAACTGGTTTAGTGGCTTCTATGGCCATTTCTGGTTGTTTAGGTTCAACCTTTTTATTCATTGAAGCGTATTGCTCTTGGATTTTCTTCAATTCTTCTAAATCGGCTGGTTTAGGTTGATAACCTTCTAATTTAAAGCCTTTGGCTTCCAATCCCATCAATTGAAATTCAAGCCATATATTCTTCTTAAAATGGTTTCCGCCACTCACTGTAAAGGTGCTTGGTGGGTTTGAATCAGCAAGCAATCTTTGTAAACCTGCTTTTGCTGATTGTCTTGATGTGTCATTAAATAAGACTTTTGAAGGGTCTTTATAGTATTCAAAAGACTTTTTGCTGTTGTATGTGTTGTAGAAATATTCAACCTTGTCATTGTGTTGTTCATATTTGAATTTCGTGCTTAACACTGATTTAGGGTTTACCCTATTCATAAAATCAGGCTTTGTATCACTGGATAATAAAAAGCAATCTTCGGCTTGTTTTTTTACCTGATGTTTTTTGGATAGAGTATTTTCAAACTCTTCATCTTCTCCAAGTTTTGCTTTTAAGGTCTTGTAAGAAAGGTTTAGTTCTGATGCTTTGAATATTTGGTCATCGAGTTGAATGGAGAAAGATGATTTCCCATTATGAATAACATTAAAGCCATTTTCGGTTATTTGGTTGATAAAGTCGGAAGGACTGGAAGCATTATCAAGATAAGGCTTTAAAGCGTCTTTCATTTTCTGCTTATTAGAAACTATACCTCTAACATCAAGCATTCTTTCATTAGTAGATGGAAGTTTTTCAATGTCATTTTTATTTTTAGATGTTGCTTTTCTATTTTTTGGCTTAATCAATTTGTGTTTATCTTCTAACTTATCGCATTCAATTTCAATGATGCGATAATCATCTTTTTGCTTGTAAGTCTTTCCGTTGTTATCTCTAACTGACCAAATGATATGGACGTGCATTTCATCTGTGTCATTATGAACAGCCATCAAGTATTTGCGATTGCTGAGATTATGAGTTTTTTCATAAAGTTCTTTTGCAATCTGTAATGCCTTTTGTGGGTTCATATCATCATTAGTGTGAAAACTTACTATATCGTGATATGTTCTTACTTGCTGGGTAGAACCTTGTTTTCTATTGTTGTTGTAAAAATTAACATCATCATCAATTTCACTTGATAATCTATTTACTAAATCGTCTTTGATGATGTTTGGTCTATGAATAAAACTGGCTTCATAAAGGCAGCAGCCTTTATCTTTAAGAATGTAATTGGCTGTTCTCTTAATTCCTCTTTTTGTTTTTTGGCTGCTGGCTTTCTTTCTTATCATATTACTCCTTGTTGTTGATGTTCTTTTCTATCCTTACATATCTATGTTGTTCACGAAGGTATGTATTTATTTTTTTGAATGTTGTGTCAATCGACTCCAATGTTTGCCAATTTTTTTCTGGGATGGATTCATTGCTATTAAGATGCTTGGCTATTTGATTAAGATTATTGTATGGCTCTGATATTTTCTTTTCGAATGCCTCATATATCTTTTTTAAAGACTCACTATTGATTTCAACAATCAAGCCAAAGCCTTCTGTAATTATTTTTTCAATCAACTGCTCATAGGTTAAGCCGGTTTTAATTTTTAATTCTTGGAAAGCTGCTGCTGTCTTTTCTGTTGTTCTAATTGTTATGGTAGAACTTTTACTTCTGTTTGCTTTTTTCTTCTCCTTAACTGGAAATAAATCACTCATATAATCACCTTAAATTGTTATCTTAATTGTGGCAGTCTTTCCGCTTTACCATTTTCTAAACGAAGTGAAGAAAATCGAGCAACAATGGAAGTCCACGAAGTGGCACTCCATTGTTATTGCTCGCATATAATTAGAATGCCATATAAATGTTGTATCATATATTTTAATGTTTTCAAGTGGCGTGGACTGCCATTTAAATTGATAACAGGAATAATGAAAACAAAAGGCGTATATCAGGAAACAAAAAAGGCCACTAAATAGTGGCCTTGGATAACTGAAAATAAAACTGGTTAATTAGTTCTTTGGGCAATAGATTTAACTACGCTAGCCCAAGAATTTTCTATTTCATCTTTGTTGTATTCATTTGCCAATTCATCATTGAGAATGTGGCGATTAACACCATTGGAAAACTCTACATGTAAAATATCATTCAAGTAATCAATCTGGATTTTCTTGATGATGTTTTTTAGTTCATTGTTGTATTGAACTCGTTTTTCAATTGCTTCTTGTGATTTGTCATAGATAATTTTTTCAATATCAATTCCTTGTAAATCATAGAATGACCTGAATGAAGAAATAATCTTGTCGAGTTCTTTGTTTTTGATTTCAATTTCATCATCATATTTTATGATGCTGTTTTCTAAATCAACAATAATCTCATTGTATGTTTCTGGAATGGTTTCACCTTCCATAATCATCTTTTTGATTTGAGATTTAAAACCATCAAGACGATTAGATATTTTGGTTTTTTGGTTCTCCAATTTCATCAATTCATTTTTGATTTCATCGGCATTGGTATTTTCTTCTAATAGAGTTCCAATATTGATGCCATTAGTGAATTTAAAGAAACGGCCAAATACTTTATTACCACGAATTGATTGCTGGCCTTTTAACCCGCATTTGCCTGTCATCGAGTTTGTGCAAATAAAATAATCTCTTTCGCCTTTGTTCATATAGCGAATAGTTCCGCCACAAAAACGGCAAAAAATTAAATCACGGAAAACATTATATCTTTGGGCTGAATATCTACCTGAAAATGGTTTTCTTGATGTGATGACTGACTGAACCTTTAAAAACAAATCTTCATCTATTACCTGTGGGTAATAATTTGGAATCGGATTTCCTTCATCTTTTCTAATGAGCCGACCATTTTCGTTGTAATGAATTTTTTGGGGCTGATGCTCACCAATCAATTTTCTATTGCTCAATAGATATTGAGCCTGATGAATAGCAAGTTTTTCACCATAAAGTGAATTATATTCTTTAGTTGCTTCCTGTAAGCCTTTGGAAAGTGAAAGCCTGAAAAGTGTTCTTATTCTGTCAATTTTCACTTCATCAATGATGAATGTGTTGTTTTCTACTTTTAGCCAAGTAGGAACTTTTTTAGTGACGATTTCACCATTGTGCATCTTATCTCTATTGAGTTTCCAAGCCTTGCTTGAAAAATCGCTTTTACGCTGACTTTCTGCGTTAGCCCTTTCAAATTCAACAAGAGCAGTAATCCAATCACCAAAATCAAGATTATCGGCATCATAAATTTTATTCTTATCAAGAATGACAATCTTGATGCCTGAAAATAAAAGGTCAGTAAAAATCTTATTACTACGAACGATTTTATCCCGTGATAATCGGTCAAAGTTCTCTATAAGTAGATAAGAACCTTTTTCAATTTCTCCTTTCCTTACCTCTTTGAGAAACTGACCAAGCACACCATCGGAACCAGCGTGTTTACCGTGAAAAGCAGACGTTCCAGCGTCTTCAAGGTGTCGATCCACTTCCAAGCCGTGCTTGGCCACAAACGCCTCTATAAGCTCATTTTGGCGTGTTCTCGTTGATCCATCTTCCTGGCGGGTAGATGAGAAACGAACATAAGGAAAGCACTTTTTGGTCATTTTTTAACCAATCTTGGAGAGTGGAACCAATAACATAGCACGTCTGCATCTATTGTTTCGCCAGGCCCAGCCACGCCTACTGGGACCTTTCGCCGGGGATCGATTTCGAGACCCGGCTGATCGCCAAGACCAACCTCGCCGACGTGCTCGAGGAGCAGTTGGCCAAGCCCGGCTACGTGCCGCAGCCGATCGCCCTGGGCATCAACACCGACGCCTATCAGCCGATCGAGCGCGAGCAGCGCCTGACCCGCCGCGCGCTGGAAATCCTCCTGCGCCACAAGCATCCGCTGCACATCATCACCAAGGGCTCGCTGATCCTGCGCGACCTCGACCTGCTGCAGGAGCTGGCCAGCCAGCGCCTGGTCAGCGTGGCATTTAGCCTGACCACCCTGGACGACGAGTTGAAACGCATCATGGAGCCGCGCGCCGCCTCGCCCGGTGCGCGCCTGCGGGCGATGCGCACGCTGCATGAGCACGGCATACCGGTCAGCGTGATGACCGCGCCGATCATCCCGATGATCAACGACCGCGAGCTGGAGGCGATGCTGGAAGCCGCGCGCGATGCGGGGGCGCGCTCGGCCGGCTACGTCCTGCTGCGTCTGCCGCTGGAGATCGCCGGGCTGTTCGAGGAGTGGCTGGCGGCGCACTTTCCCGAGCGCGCCGAGCATGTGATGAGCCTGATCCGCCAGTCCCGCGGCGGCAAGGACTACGACAGCCGCTTCGGTACGCGGATGCGTGGCGAGGGGCATTTCGCCGACCTGCTGGCGCAGCGTTTCAAGCTCGCCAGCCGGCGCCTGGGGCTGGATAAGCGCAGCGGCGACGAGGGACTGGATTGCAGCCTGTTCAGTGTGCCCGGTAGGCAGATGAGCCTGCTGTAGCCGGTGCGGCGTCGTCCGGGCGCGGCAGGTTTTCGGCGATTTCCGCCAGGTCGAGCGCCAGGGTGACGCCGAGCTGCCGCGCCAGCTCGGGCCAGTCGGCGCCGTCTTCCTGCAGCTCCACCTGCAGCCGGTACGCCCGCACCGCACCGCTCTCGAACACCTCGGCGCCGAGTTGCCCGGCCACCGCGCCGGCGACCGCCCGGTCCAGATCGTTGGCATAGCGCTCGCCGATCAGCTGGTGCGCGATCAGGTTGGCCACCGTGGTATCCAGCGGCGTCAGCGGCCGGCCGAGGTGGGCGATGTAGCGGTCGTTGATCTCCTCGACCAGGCGATGGGCGAGGTAGGCGGCGTCGAGCAGCGCGCCGAGGTTATTGCGCTCCGCCGATGCGCCGGGCTCGACGAAGAAGGTGTTGGCGGTTGCCAGCAGCGGCTTCACCTGCGCCTCGAGGCCGGCGTCCTCCGCCACTCGCGCGGCCGCCTCCAGCATCGCCGGAACCTGTTCGACATAGCGCTCGACGAAGCGCGCGAGCACCCCGCGATGATCGTGCACGCCCAGCTGGATCGACGGGTGCAGGCGCAACAGCCGCGCCTCGAGCTGCCGGGCGAGGTCGCCGGTGGTGGTTTCCTGGCGCTGGGCACGCTGGATCAGATCGCGCAAGGCGAGGGTGTTCATGGAGGCTCCAGGATGGCGAATGAAGCAGACAACATAGCCGTTCCGATCAGCTACATCAGACCGGATCGTCATAATTACAACACGGTTATGCGAGGCGGCTATAACGCCGGATGCCGCGCTCGGCCTGCGTTGCGGGCCTCGGGGTGGTGTCTGTATCCGGGTTCGAAGGGCAATGCCCGGCATGCACCCGCCGAAGGTTATCGGCCATCTAAGCCCAGATCACCGACGTCGCCAGCCAGCCCGTCCACGCGATTACCGCAGACTGCAGCTGTTGGCGCGTCGAGCAAGGCGCCAGCGATGTCGTAGGGTGCGCCGTGCGCACCTTCAGGTGAAGTTGTACCGAACCAGGTGGAAGAACACCGGCGCGGCAAAACACACCGAGTCCAGCCGATCGAGCATGCCGCCGTGGCCTTCGATCATGTGTCCCCAATCCTTCACGCCCCGGTCGCGCTTGATCGCCGACATCACCAGCCCGCCAATGAAGCCCATCAGGCAGATGACAAAGGCAAGGTACAGCGCCTGCAGGAAGCTGAACGGCGTCATCCAGAACAGGGCACCACCCAGCAGGGTGGCTGAGGCTACGCCGCCAATCAGACCTTCGAGGGTTTTCGATGGCGACAGATTGGGTGCCACCTTGGTTTTGCCGAACAGCTTGCCCCAGATGTACTGCAGCACGTCCGACGACTGCACCACCAGTACCAGGAAGGCGATCAGCAGCAGGTTGCGGCCCTCATAGCCGGCGATGCTCAAGTTGAGCAGCGCCGGCACGTGGGAGATGCTGAACACGCAGATCATCAGCCCCCATTGCACCTTGGCCGTGCGTTCGAGAAAGCGCGTGGTATCACCGCCAATCGAGGCCAGGAACGGCATCAGCAGAAACACGAACACCGGGATGAAAATGCTGAACAGCCCGTACCATTCGATGCACACCAGAAAGTACTGGAACGGCAGCACGCAGTAGAACGCCGCCACCAGCGCCGGGTAGTCGCCAGCGCGGGTTTGGGTCAGGGTCAGGAACTCACGCAGGGCAAAAAACGACAGCAGGCAAAACAGCACCAGCACGCCGGTTTTGCCGAAGAAAAATGCCAGCCCCAACACCGCCACCATCACCCACCAGGCGTTGATACGTGCATTGAGGTTGGCGATGACCGGAGTCGCGCCCTTCTTCCATTTCAGAAGTTGGCCCACCAGCGAGGCCAGGGCCAGGAACAGGCCTACCGCGATAAATACGTTGAGGGTTTGCCGGTCCATGTCAGGCTTCCTTTGGCGTCAGGGCCAGCAATGCCTCGCGGCTGCGGGTCAGAAAATCGGCTTTGGTTTCGCCTTCCTGCACGTGCAGTGGCGTGCCGAAGGTCAGGGTGCACAGCAGCGGCAAGGGCAGGGTACGACCCTTGGGCATCACCCGTTTCAGGTTGTCGATCCACACCGGCACCAGCTCCACGTCGGGACAGCGGGTGGCGAGATGGAACAGGCCGCTTTTGAACGGCAGCAAGCCGTCCTCCAGGTTCCGGGTGCCTTCGGGAAACAGGATCAGCGACTCGCCATGCTCGAGCACTGCGCTCATTTGCTCGATGGGGTTCGGGCCTTCGGCGGTGGGGGTGCGCTCGATCAGCACGCCGCGAAACACTTTATTGATCAGAAAGCTGCGTACACCGGCCTTGCCCCAGTAGTCGGCGCCGGCCACGGGCCGGGTGCTGCCGCGCATGTGGGCGGGCAGAGAGGACCACAGCAGCACGAAGTCGCCGTGGCTGTTGTGGTTGGCGAAGTAAACCCGTGGCCTCGGGTCTGGCGCGCAGCCGACCCACAACGCTCGCGCACCGGTAATGGCGGCGGCGAAACCGATGATCAGGCGGGCGACAAACGCGCCACGCCAGCTGTAGTCGGAGACACGTGACATACACAGTCCTCTAGAAATAGGCGCCAGCCAGCACAGCGGCAGCTGCCAGTAGTAGTTGGGCCGCGAGGCTCAGCACCTGGTTACGCAGCAGCGCCAGTGCACCCTGGCAGCGCAGCGCCCAGTCGCGGCCTTTGTTGCGGGTTGGCAGCAGACCCAAGGCGTGCAGGCCATCGTCCAACTGCCGGGTGGCGGCGTGCAGGTCGGTGGCCTCGGCCATGCGGGAGAACAGCGCGGCATCAAAGCCCACCCGCAGCGCCCAGTACTTTTCCAGCGCCCCTGCCAGCAGGGAGAGCAACAGAAGTACGGCCACCAGCGGCAGCTTGGCCAGGACGACTGCCAGCACCGCGCCGGCCAGCGCCACCAGGCTCAGGCCCGTGGATAACTGGTCCAGCCGCCGACCCTGCTCCAGCAGGCGGGCACAGCTCATCAAGCGCGGGTCGCTCATGCCGTTGCTCTCATCGAGGCCAAGTTGCGCAGGTGTTCCTCGTGCAATACCACGCCGGGGCGGGCCCGTTGCAATAGCGCCTGGGCTGCCTCGGGGGTGGCTGCCCGCCCACTGCTCAGCAGCCACGCCGCCACGGCCGCTGCGCTACGTGAATACCCCAACGCGCAGCACACCAGCACCGGCCCATGGGCGCGGGCGCCCTCAATGGCCTCGGCCGCCGCGCTTAGCAACTCGGGGCTGGGCGGCAGCAGGTCAAGGGTGGGCAGGGCGGTGTAGGCGCGGCCCTCGATGGCACAGGGCAATTCGGCGCACAGGTCGACAATCGCTTTTATCGGTGTGGTGTCCAGCTCGCCCTTGTTGGGAATACGGCCCAGCCATACGCCGTCGGCCACTTGCACGGGTTTTGGCTGTTTGGCTGTCCAGGCGCGGGAGTTGAGCCAGGCACCGATCAGGTACGGGCCGAAGAGAAAATTCGCCGCCCAGCTCAATTGGCCGTTGCGGTGTTTTTGAAAACCCGCCGCGCCTACCAGCAGGTAGTTCAGCGCCACCAGCAGTAACGCCAGCGCCGGCCAGGACAGAAACCAGCCCAGCCCGCCCGCACTCATCCCCAGAGCGCCCAGCGCCAGGCCACTCACGCCGTAATAGAGCCCCAGACGCCGGCCCCGTGGCTGCCGCTGCCAGCGCAACTGCGCCAGCGGGCTGGGACGGTCCAGCGGCCATGCCCACACGCACAGCCATCCCGCCAGTACACCGCTGGGCAGGTCGATGAAGTGGTGTTGGTAGGTCGTCAGTACCGACAGTCCGATCAGGCCAAACCAGATATGCAGCAGCCAGCGCCACAGCCCTTTGGGGGTGTGGTCGGCGTAACGCACCCAGAGCACGATCAGCAGCACGATATGCAGCGACGGCGCCTGGTTGAAGGGCTTGTCGAAGCCCATCAGCACTTCGAACATCCAGGCGAAGAAACCGGTCATTTCCGGGCGCGCGAAGGTGTAGGTCAGCGGGAATAGCAGAAAGCCGCTGATCGCCACCACCTGCGCGGTGAGCAGGCGGCGGGCATGGATATCCAGCTCATGGCGGGTGGTGCACAGCAGCAGCGACAGGCCGTATAGCAGGTCGATGGACCAGTAGGGCACGATGGTCCAGGCCCAGAACGGCGTGTGCTTTTCCCATCCGAACACCAGGCTGCCCACCCCGGCGCGCTGGCTGGTAAACCAGTTGGCGAAGCTGTAGGTGGCGAAGAACAGCGGGGCCAGAATCACCAGCCACATCAGCGCCCGAGGGAAGCGCTGACCGACGCTCAACCGCGGATGGTCAGCCTCGCTCATGGCTGCACGCGCTGCGCCAGGCTGACGCTGAAAATGCCCCACCGGTCGATGCGTTGGGTGACTTTGCGAAAGCCTGCTGCGGCCACCAACTGATCCATTTCTGCCTGCGTGCGGCGACGCATCACCCAGGGTTGCCCATCGCGGTGGCTGGTGAGCGCGCGGGCAATCAGCTGCAACTGCGGGTGCCATGGCTGGCCGGTGTAGATCAGATAACCACCGGGCTGGACCGCCTGCGCCAGGCCGCCCAACGAGCCGCTGACCATGTCGTTGTCGCCGAACAGCTCATACAGGCCAGAGACAATCGCCAGGGTCGGTTTGGGGTCGAGGCTGGCCAGGCTCTCCGGGTCGAAGGCATTGCCTTTGACGAACCGGGCAGTATCACCCAGGCCCTTTTCGTTGATCAGCGCCTGGCCCTGACTGACGTTGAGGTCGCTGTAGTCGCGCAGCAGGATCGAGTCCGGCCGTTGTCCCAAGCCTTGCAAGGCTTCCAATACGTAGCGGCCGTGGCCGGCGGCGATATCGACGATGCGTGTCGGTTTGCCCTGTTCCTGCAAGCGTTGCAGGGCGTCGCGCAGCAGCTCCTCGATATGCACCTTGCGTTGGCGGATGCCACGCCAGCCGATGGAGTTGAGGTAGTTGGTATCGATCAGACGCCCCAGCGCGCCGGTACCCGATGGCGTGTTGCAGTACACATAATCCAGGGTGCTGCCGGAGTCGAAGCCGGTGTCGAAGCCCAGTTTCACGCCTGCCGACAGTTTTGCTCCAAGGCCCATGGACGCGCGGGTGGTGCGCCAGTACAAACTGGCTGGCGACAGCGCCGGCAACGGCGTGGCCAGGCCTTCTGCTTCGGCCTTGGTAAAGCCGATGCGGTCGGCATCCAGCAGTTGCGGACGACTGAACGGTTGGCTGAACAGCAGCTCGATAAAGCCGCGCGCCTTGCTCACGGCCAGATGGCGATCGGCTTCGCCCAGGGTGTCGTGGAAGAAACCGGGCAGCAGGTGACGTTCTTTTTGCAGGGTGCCCAAGCGTTGGAAGAACAGCTCCTGGGGTTTGCGCTTCACCACAAAATCGGCGCCGGAAATCAGCAATTGGGTCGGCACCTGAATGGCCTCGGCGTCGGCCACCACGCGGTCGGCGGCCTCATACAAGCCGAGCAACTGGTTCACCGAAATCGCCTTGGCAATCAGCGGGTCGCTGGCATAGCTGTCAGCGCGGGCCTTGTCATGGGTGAGCATGCCCGGGCGCACGTAGCTCTTAACAAAGAAGTTGCCTTTGAGCTTTCGCAGCAAGGTGAGGCCGGGGCGGGCCAGCGGCACATACAGGTTTATGTCGAAGGCCGGCGAAGCCATCACCATGCAGCGAATACGTGGCGCGTAATCGTGGGCCCAGGTGGAAGCCAGCACGGCGCCTACGCTTTGTGCGACCACGCCGATGTCTTCAATGGCGATGCCATGCTCGCGTTGGATAAAGGCGATGAAATCGTCGACATCACGCACGCTGGCGGCAAAGCTCGGGCTGTCGCCACGCTCGCCCGGCGAGTGCCCATGGCCACGCGCGTCCCAGGCGAAAAAGTCGAAGTCGGGCAGGGCCAACTCGTCTACCAGGTGCGCCATGCGCGCCGAGTGTTCGTGGCCACGGTGCAGCAGCACGATGGCTTTACGCGGGGTGTGGGCGAGGGTATCGAGTGCGGGCCAGTAGCGGTAAAACAGCTCTACACCGTCATGGGTCGGAAACGTGGCTTGGTGTTGCAGGCGTTGAGTGTCCATCCGTAGAACTCCAACTGCGTTGTATTAGCCGGCAGGTTGCTCCGCCAGCCCGCGCTTGACGCGGTTATAGGTAGTGAACAGCAACAGGGCCGCAAGCACTGCCATGACTGACGTCAGCCAACTCTGCAGCGGCACACCAATGGCAAGCAGGAAACCGAGCAGGCCAAACACAAAAGCGCGGTCACTCTTGCCCATCGGGCCGTCGTAACGGCGTGATGCACCCACCATCAGCCCCAGCACGCCTGCGTACTCGCTCAGCCAGGCCAGCAGCACTACAGCCGCCACTGCTGCGCCCGACACCCCCGCCAGGCAGGCGAATGGCAGGTATAACGCGGCATCCGCCAGCAAGTCGGTAATTTCGTTCAGGTAAGCCCCCAGGCGCGACTGTTGGCCAAACTCACGGGCCAACATGCCATCCACCGCATTCAGGCCCATGCGCAGCAGCATCCACAGCGGCAGAAGCGCAAAAACCAAGGTGTGTTCCGCAAAAAACGCCACCACGGCACCGACCAATAGAGAGATAGCGCAGGCGAACAGGGTGACCTGATTCGCCGTGATGCCTCTGGCATGCAAGCGGGTAACGGATGGGCGCAGCAGGTTCTGGAAGCGGGGCTTGAGGTCGTAGATCGACGGCATGGAGCGCTCGATAGGGCGGGACAGGCACAGGACGGACTTTACCCAGAAAAGACGGCGCGTTGTAGTGGCCGGCCGCTGCCGGACAAGGCGTTGCCTGCCAGCAAAGTGGTTGCCCTCAGGCCATGCGGTACGGGAATTTCCGCCTCGGTCGGCACCACCGGTGTTGTCGGCTCAAGCAGAGCGTGAGTTGGCGAGGAAACTGTCACGTCCTCGACCCGTTCGCGAAATCGCAGCGCACCCACAGTGAGTCATGCGGGGGGCATTGGCGTGTTGCGATATCGACCAGGGATAAGTCTGGTACAGGGCCCTCGTAGTCGACCCAAGTCGACGGTGCCGGCTTCTTTGCGCCGGGCGCGCTGGATCAGGTCGCGGAAGGCGAAGGTGTTCACGGGGGCTAACGAAGCAGACAACGTAGTCGTTCCAGCCGGCCCTATCAGACCGGTTCGGCATAATTACATCCCAGTTATACGGCCGGGATATAACGGCGAACGTCGCGCAACATCTGCGTTGCGAGCACAAAGTCGACGTCTATACTCGGATTCGAAAGGCGTTACCTGAGAAGCCCGGCGTGCACCTGCCGAGGTTTATCGGCCGTCGAAGTCCGTAGTCTCGCAGCCGTTCCCTTGGCCACCAGCCGTGCTGGCGGAAATAACAAGAACAAGAAGGGGAACCCGCAATGATGCGACATCCACGTGTCTGGATGTGCACGTCGCTGTGGTTGCTGATCGGCCAGGCCCAGGCGGCCTGGACGGTGAACATGCAGCCCGGCGCGACCGAGGTCAGCCGCTCGGTCTTCGATCTGCACATGACCATCTTCTGGATCTGCGTCGTCATCGGCGTGCTGGTCTTCGGCGCGATGTTCTGGTCGATGCTCATCCACCGCCGCTCCACCGGGCAGCAGCCCGCGCACTTCCACGAGAACACCCGCGTCGAAATCCTCTGGACGGTGGTGCCGCTGCTGATCCTGATCGTCATGGCCGTGCCGGCCACGCGCACGCTGATCCATATCTACGACCCCACCGAATCCGAACTGGACGTGCAGATCACTGGCTACCAGTGGAAGTGGCACTACAAGTACCTGGGCCAGGACGTCGAGTTCTTCAGCAACCTGGCCACACCGCGCGAGCAGATCCACAACCAGCAGGCCAAGGACGAGCACTACCTGCTGGAGGTGGATGAGCCGTTGGTGCTGCCGGTCGGCACCAAGGTGCGCTTCCTGATCACCGGGGCCGACGTCATCCATTCCTGGTGGGTGCCGGCGCTGGCGGTGAAGAAAGACGCCATCCCCGGCTTCATCAACGAATCCTGGACGCGCATCGATGCGCCCGGCATCTACCGCGGCCAGTGCACCGAGCTGTGCGGCAAGGACCACGGCTTCATGCCGGTGGTGGTGGAAGCGAAGAGCAAGGAAGACTTCGACGCCTGGCTCGGCACCAAGAAGGCCGAGGCGGCCAAGGTCAAGGAACTCACCGCCAAGGACTGGACGCTGGAAGAACTGGTGGCGCGTGGCGACAAGGTCTACCACACCACCTGCGCCGCCTGTCACCAGCCCGAAGGCCAGGGCCTGCCGCCGATGTTCCCGGCGCTGAAGGGCTCGAAGATCGCCACCGGCCCGATCGAGGCGCACCTGAGCATCGTCTTCCACGGCAAGCCCGGCACCGCGATGGCGGCGTTCGGCAAGCAGCTTTCGGAAGTCGACATCGCCGCCGTGGTCACCTACGAGCGCAATGCCTGGGGCAATGCCAAGGGCGACATGGTCACGCCCAAAGACGTGTTGGCCCTGAAACAATCTGAGGAGTGACGACATGAGCGCAGTCATCGAACCGGGTCGCGTAGAACCGGGCCATGTCGAACAGGCCCACGGCGACCACCACCACGGCCCGGCCAAGGGCCTGATGCGCTGGGTGCTGACCACCAACCACAAGGACATCGGTTCGATGTACCTGTGGTTCAGCTTCTGCGCGTTCCTGCTCGGCGGCTCGATGGCGATGGTGATCCGCGCCGAGCTGTTCCAGCCGGGGCTGCAGATCGTGCAGCCGGAATTCTTCAACCAGATGACCACCATGCACGGCCTGATCATGGTCTTCGGCGCGGTGATGCCGGCCTTCGTCGGCCTGGCCAACTGGATGATTCCGCTGATGATCGGCGCGCCGGACATGGCGCTGCCGCGGATGAACAACTTCAGCTTCTGGCTGCTGCCGGCGGCCTTCGGTCTGCTGGTGAGCACGCTGTTCATGGAGGGCGGCGGGCCGAACTTCGGCTGGACCTTCTATGCGCCGCTGTCCACCACCTACGCGCCGGAGAGCGTGACCTTCTTCATCTTCGCCATCCACCTGATGGGCATCAGTTCGATCATGGGCGCGATCAACGTGATCGCCACCATCCTCAACCTGCGTGCGCCCGGCATGACGCTGATGAAGATGCCGCTGTTCGTCTGGACCTGGCTGATCACCGCCTTCCTGCTGATCGCGGTGATGCCGGTGCTGGCCGGCGTGGTGACCATGATGCTGATGGACATCCACTTCGGCACCAGCTTCTTCAGCGCGGCCGGCGGCGGCGATCCGGTGCTGTTCCAGCACGTGTTCTGGTTCTTCGGCCATCCCGAGGTGTACATCATGATCCTGCCGGCGTTCGGCGCGGTCAGCTCGATCATCCCAGCGTTCTCGCGCAAGCCGCTGTTCGGCTACACCTCGATGGTCTACGCCACCGCGGCCATCGCCTTCCTCTCGTTCATCGTCTGGGCGCACCACATGTTCGTGGTCGGCATTCCGCTGGTGGGCGAGCTGTTCTTCATGTACGCGACCATGCTGATCGCCGTGCCGACCGGGGTGAAGGTGTTCAACTGGGTGAGCACCATGTGGCAGGGCTCGCTGAGCTTCGAGACGCCGATGCTGTTCGCCGTGGCCTTCGTCATCCTGTTCACCATCGGCGGCTTCTCCGGGCTGATGCTGGCCATCGCCCCGGCGGATTTCCAGTACCACGACACCTACTTCGTGGTGGCCCACTTCCACTACGTGCTGGTGCCCGGCGCGATCTTCGGCATCTTCGCCTCGGCCTACTACTGGCTGCCGAAGTGGACCGGGCACATGTACGACGAGACCCTCGGCAAGCTGCATTTCTGGCTGAGTTTCGTCGGCATGAACATGGCGTTCTTCCCGATGCACTTCGTCGGCCTGGCCGGCATGCCGCGGCGCATTCCGGACTACAACCTGCAGTTCGCCGACTTCAACATGATCTCCTCGATCGGCGCCTTCACCTTCGGCGCCACGCAGATCTTCTTCCTGTTCATCGTCATCAAGTGCATCCGCGGCGGCAAGCCGGCGCCGGCCAAACCCTGGGACGGCGCCGAAGGCCTGGAGTGGACGATCCCCTCGCCGGCGCCCTACCACACCTTCCAGGTGCCGCCGGACATGAACCCGGTGCACGAACACCGCAAGGGTCCGGGCGATGAGGTGCTGCCATGAGTGCGCTACGCCACGGTGCGCATGCAAACGTAGGGTGCGCCGCGCGCACCACTCCGAGCGACGGAGTGCGCAGGCCATGAGCGAGCCTATCCCCACCCGCCGCCTGATCGGCCGCCTGCTGGTCCTGGTGGTGGCGATGTTCGCCTTCGGCTTCGCCCTGGTGCCGCTCTATGACGTGATGTGCGACGCCTTCGGCATCAACGGCAAGCCGTCCGGCAACGCCTATCAGGGCAGCCAGGTGGTGGACGAGGCGCGCCAGGTGCGCGTGCAGTTCCTCGCCACCAATTCGGCCGACATGGGCTGGGAGTTCCATCCCAAGGCCGACGAACTGGTGCTCAGCCCCGGCGCGGTGGGCGAGATGCTCTTCGTCGCGCGCAACCCGAGCGACCGGCCGATGACCGCGCAGGCGATACCCAGCATCGCGCCCTCGGAAGCGGCGGCGTATTTCCACAAGACCGAGTGCTTCTGCTTCACCCAGCAGATGCTGCAGCCGGGCGAGCGCATCGAGATGCCGGTGCGCTTCATCGTCGACCGCGACCTGCCGCGCGATGTGCACCACCTGACGCTGGCCTACACGCTGTTCGACATCACCGCGCGCAAGCCGCCCTTCGCCCTCAACGGCGGTTGATCAGGGGCCAAGGAGAAGAAAAATGACGCCACCCCATGAAGAGTATTACGTCCCGGCGCAGAGCAAATGGCCGATCATCGCCACCCTCGGCCTGCTGATCACGGTGTTCGGCCTGGGCACCTGGTTCAACGACCTGTCGGCGGCGCGGGAGAAATCCCACGGCCCGCTGATCTTCTTCGTCGGTGCGCTGTTCATCGCCTACATGCTGTTCGGCTGGTTCGGCAACGTCGTGCGCGAGAGCCGCGCCGGGCTCTACAGCGCGCAGATGGACCGCTCGTTCCGCTGGGGCATGGGCTGGTTCATCTTTTCCGAGGTGATGTTCTTCGCCGCGTTCTTCGGCGTGCTGTTCTACGTGCGCTACTGGGCCGGTCCCTGGCTGGCCGGCGACGGCGCCAAGGGCGTGGCGCACATGCTCTGGCCTAACTTCGAGTACAGCTGGCCGCTGCTGAACAACCCCGACCCGAAGCTCTTCCCGGCGCCCAAGGGCGTGATCGACCCGTGGAAGCTGCCGCTGATCAACACGCTGCTGCTGGTCAGCTCCAGCTTCACCGTGACCTTCGCCCACCACGCGCTGAAGAAGGGGCAGCGCAAGCCACTCAAGCTCTGGCTGGCGGCGACCATCCTGCTCGGCGCGAGCTTCATCGCCCTGCAGGTCACCGAGTACATCGAGGCGTATCACGAGCTGGGTCTGACCCTCGGATCGGGGATCTACGGCGCCACCTTCTTCATGCTCACCGGCTTCCACGGCGCCCACGTAACCATGGGCGCACTGATCCTCACGGTGATGCTGGTGCGCATCCTGCGCGGGCATTTCAGCGCCGATCAGCATTTCGGTTTCGAGGCGGCGAGCTGGTACTGGCACTTCGTCGACGTGGTGTGGATCGGGCTTTTCGTCTTCGTCTACGTGCTCTGAGGGAATGCAGGGCGCAGGCCGTAGGGTGGGCTTCAGCCCACGCGATACACGGCTATTCGGCCGGACGATGGTGGGCTGAAGCCCACCCTACAAACTGTGAGCCTACGGGGCGTTGGATCCTAGGGTGGGCCGCGCGGCGATCCGTTTCAGGCCGTAGGGTGGGCTTCAGCCCACGCGATACACGGCTATTCGGCTGGACGATGGTGGGCTGAAGCCCACCCTACGGCCCGCTGAGGGCGCTACCAGGCCACCTGCGAAGTCAGCTGGCCGCTGTAGAAACCCCAGGCGACCAGCGCCAGGGTGAGCGCGGCGCAGGTGGCGCGCAGGTAGAGGGAGCCGAGCAGGCGCTGGCCCCGGCCCTGGTCCTTGACCAGGAAGAACAGCCCGCTGAACAGGCTGACCAGTGTGGCGAGCAGCAACAGGAGGATCGCGGCCTTGAGCATGGCGGACTCCGAGGAGGGGCAACGCGGTGCAGTATAGTCACTCGCTCTCCGGCCTCCGGGCCGGCGCCCGGCGGCGCTTCCAGCCCGGCTGGCTGCCCAGCCTGGTGGTGCTGGCGCTGCTGCCGGTGCTGCTCGGCCTGGGCTGCTGGCAACTGTCGCGCGCCGAGCAGAAGCGCGAACTGCTGGGCGACCACGAGGCCCGGCGCAACGCCGCGCCGCTCGAACTGGCGCGTTTGCAGGCGATGCCGGACAGGGCCTTCCGCCGCGTGCGCCTGCACGGTCATTTCGACGAACGCCACAGCGTGCTGCTGGATAACCGCATCCAGGCCGGGCAGGCCGGCGTCGAACTGCTGCAGCCGTTCCGCGACACTGACAGCGGCCGCTGGGTCCTGGTCAATCGTGGCTGGCTGGCCTGGCCGGACCGCCGCGAGCCGGTGCGCTTCAGTACGCCGGACGGCGCGCAGGCGCTGGTTGCCTGGCTCTACCAGCCGCCGGGCGCGAGCTTCGAGCTGAAGGACATCCAGGGCCACGACTGGCCGCGCCTGGTCAACCACGTCGACGCCGCCGGCCTCTGGCGCGAGCTGGGCATCGACGGGCTGGCCGACGAGCTGCGCCTGGAACCCGGACCGGCCAGCTATGCGGTCGACTGGCCGATCGTCGGCATGGGCCCGGAGCGTCACCTCGGCTACGCCGTGCAGTGGTTCGCCCTGGCCGCGGCGCTCGTCGCCCTGTTCGTCTACCTCGGAATCCACAACGCGCGGGAGACTCGCCATGCACTCAGCCTACGCCCTGAATGAGGCACCGCCGCGGCGCGGCCGTCTGCAACTGCTGCTGATCCTCCTCGTGGTGATCGGGCCGATGGTGCTCGCCACCGCGATGTACCAGTGGCGCTTCTGGGTGCCCGACGGGCGCAACTACCACGGCGAGCTGCTGGGTGACGGCCAGAGCCGCGCCAGCCTCGGCGTGCAGGGCGACGACCGCCACTGGCAACTGCTGGTCACCGCGCCGCAGGGCTGCGCCGAGGACTGCCGGCAACTGGTCTACCTGGCCCGGCAGATCAACATCGGCCTGGGTCGCGATGCCGACCGCGGCAGCCATGCGCTGGCCAGCGCGCAGCCGCTGGACGAGGAATACGCCAGCCGCCTGCGCCGCGAGTACCCGCAATTGCAGCGCTACCCGCTGGACCCGCAGCTCTATCGACAGGCCCAGCCCGACGGCGCCGCGCAGCTGTGGATCGTCGACCCGCACGGCAACCTGGTGCTGCGCTACGGCGCCGGGGCCAACGGCAAGTCGATCCTCAACGACCTGCGGCTGCTGCTGAAGATCTCGCGCATCGGCTGAGCCGGATCGCGGCCTGCTGCGCGTCGGCCGGACCGCGTTGGAAATGTCCTGGCTGGCTCTGGCTCGCGAGGCTTGAGTCTCTGGAGTCGCTGCACAACGAAGCACCGCTGACCATAAGAACAACAACAGGAGTCGCCCCCATGGCTCGTCCCGGATTTCGCCTCGCCCTGTTCGCCACGCTGCTCGCCCTGCTGGTGATCCTGCTCGGCGCCTACACGCGCCTGACCCACGCCGGCCTCGGCTGCCCCGACTGGCCGGGCTGCTACGGCTTCATCCACGTGCCGCAAACCGAGGCGCAGCTGGCGCATGCCGAGCTGCGTTTCCCGGAGGCGCCGGTGGAGGCGCAGAAGGGCTGGAGCGAGATGATCCACCGCTATTTCGCCGGGATGCTGGCGCTGCTGGTGTTCGCCCTGGCGCTGCAGGCGCTGCGTCACCGCGACGACAGCGAGCGGCCGCTGGGCCTGCCCTTGCTGTTGCTCGGCGTGGTGCTGGCACAGGCGACGTTCGGCATGTGGACGGTCACGCTCAAGCTCTGGCCGCAGGTCGTGACGGCGCACCTGCTCGGCGGTTTCGCCACGCTGGGGCTGTTGTTCCTGCTGACGTTGCGCCTGTCCGGCGCCTTCGCCCCGCGTCCCGAACTGCCCGTCCACCTGCGCCGGCTGGCCGCGACCGGGCTGGCGCTGGTGATCGGGCAGATCGCCCTGGGCGGCTGGGTCAGTTCCAACTACGCCGCGGTGGCCTGCGTCGACCTGCCGACCTGCCACGGCGAATGGTGGCCGCAGGCGGACTTCGCCAACGGCTTTCACCTCAGCCAGCAGATCGGTCCGAACTACCTGGGTGGCCAGCTCGACAGCGAGGCGCGCACGGCGATCCATCTCGCCCATCGTGCCGGCGCGCTGGCGGTAAGCGTGGCGCTGCTGGCACTCGCCGCGCAGCTGTTCCGCCATGGACTGGCACGCTACGCCGGCGTGCTGCTGGCGGCGCTGGCGCTGCAGATCGGGCTCGGCCTGAGCAACGTCCTGCTGCACCTGCCGCTGGCGGTGGCGGTCGCCCACAACGGCGGCGGCGCCTGCCTGCTGCTGGTGCTGCTGCTGGTGAACCATCGGCTGCGGGTTGGTCGGGTGCGGCATCGCGTATCGCTCGGCGCGCGGGTGCCGCTGGCGTCCCGGCCGGCGGCGCAGGGGATGCGGATCTAGCGCGTCCCGGCCACGCCGTGAAGCAAACGAGGTATTGCACGATCAACCCCTTTCCAGCGGGAAAGGGACGGGGTGAGGGAGACGTCCCTCGACCACAGAGGAGTTCCCCATGAACACCACAGCCAACACCCGCTCGAACACCGCCACCTGGCGCGACTACCTGGAGCTGACCAAGCCCAAGGTGGTGCTGCTGATGCTGATCACCTCGCTGGTCGGCATGTTCCTCGCGAGCCGCGCCGGAGTGGCCTGGAGCGTGCTGCTGTTCGGCAACCTGGGCATCGCGCTGTGCGCGGGCGGCGCGGCGGCGGTGAACCATGTGGTCGATCGCCGCATCGATTCGCTGATGGCGCGTACCCACAAGCGGCCGCTGGCCGAAGGCCGGGTGGCGCCCGCCGCGGCACTGACCTTCGCTCTGGCGCTGGCGGTGGCCGGGCAGGCGCTGCTGCTGGCCTTCACCAACCCGCTGACCGCCTGGCTGACGCTGGCCTCGCTGCTCGGTTACGCGGTGATCTACACCGGTTTTCTCAAGCGCGCGACGCCGCAGAACATCGTCATCGGCGGGCTGGCCGGGGCGGCGCCGCCGTTGCTCGGCTGGGTTGCGGTGACCGGGCAGCTGTCCGCCGAACCGCTGCTGCTGGTGCTGATCATCTTCGCCTGGACGCCCCCGCACTTCTGGGCGCTGGCGATCCACCGGCGCGCCGAGTACGCCAAGGCCGATATTCCGATGCTGCCGGTGACCCACGGTGTGCACTACACCAAGCTGCACATTCTCTTCTACACGCTGGTATTGTTCGCCGTCAGCCTGTTGCCCTTCGTCATCCGCATGAGCGGAATGCTCTACCTGGCCTGCGCGGTCGCCCTTGGCGGGCGCTTCCTGTACTGGGCCTGGATGCTCTACCGGGACAGCCGGCCACACGCCGCGATGGCGACCTTCAAGTACAGCATCCTGTATCTGTTCGGGCTGTTCATCGCGCTGCTGATCGACCATTACCTGTTCGTGAGCCTATGACCCGCATCCACAAGACCGTTTTCGTTCTCGTCGCGCTGATCGCCCTGGTGATCGGCCTCACCGTGCACAAGGTGCTCGACCGTCGAGGGGGCGCCGACCCGGCGCAACTGCTGGATGCCGGCATCATCCTGCTGCCGCAGTCGCGCCAGGTGCCATCGTTGAGCCTGACCGACCAGGACGGCAAGGCGCTCGCGGTGGACGAGCTGAAGGGCCGCTGGAGCCTGCTGTTCTTCGGCTACACCTTCTGCCCGGACATCTGCCCGACCACGCTGGCGCAGATGCGCGAGGTCAAGGGCCTGCTGCCGGCCGAGGCGCGCGAGCGGCTGCGCGTGGTGCTGGTCAGCGTCGACCCGAACCGCGATACCCCGCAGCAGCTCAAGCAGTACCTGGGCTATTTCGACCCCAGCTTCATCGGCCTGACCGGGGAACTGGAGCGCATCCAGACCCTCGCCAACGGCGTGAGCATCCCGTTCATCCCGGCCGACACCAGCAAACCCGGCTACACCGTCGACCACAGCGGCAACCTGGTCATCATCGGGCCCGACGGTCGCCAGCGCGGTTTCATCCGCGCGCCCTTGAACAGCCAGAAGCTCGCCGCACAGCTGCCGGCGCTGCTCAACAGCGAGGGGTGAGTTCGCCGCGATGGGCGCCGAGCCCTCGCGCGGATCGCGTGGTGCCGACGGAGAAGGACGTCGGTGTAACTATTCCCAATTGAAATAGATTCTCAACAAAACGTAAGATGCCGCTTCCTTCATCCCTCCCCAGCGGCAGGAATTCGCTTGTCGGAGTCCGATCTCAAGAGCCTCTTTCTCCAGCATGCCGAGGCGCTGCAGCGCTATCTGCGGCGAAAGGGCAGCGATCCCCAACTGGCTGCCGACCTGGTTCAGGAGAGCTTCCTGCGCCTGGCCGAGCGGTACGGCAAGGAGCACATCGACAACACCCAGGCCTGGCTCTACCGGACGGCGCAGAACCTGCTGATCGACCACGTGCGCCGGCAGCGCCGGCACAGGACCGACTCGGTGCCGCAGGAGGACCTCGACGATATCGTCGAGGAGCGCCCGGGCCTGGACGAGCAGACCATCGCCGAGCGCCGCACCCGGCAACTGCACGCGGCGGTCGCCGAATTGCCGCCGCGAACCCGCGAGATCTTCCGCCTCAACCGCCTGGAAGGCCTGACCTACGCCGAGGTGGCGCGGCAGCTGGACATCTCCGACAGTTCGGTGCAGAAGCACCTGGCGAAGGCGCTGGCGCACGTCATGCAGCGCCTGCAAGCGCCGTGAGGAGCGCCGATTACCGAGTCGCCGCCGGTAGCGCGTCATACTGCATATAACCAGAAACCGTGAGAACACCGTGACCAGTCAGGACATGCGCGAGCAGGAGATACGCGAGGAGGCCGCCCTGTGGGTGGTCCGTCTCGGCGCGGGCGAGTTGCCCGCCGACGCCGCCGAGGAGCTGCGCGCCTGGCGCGAACGGGACCCGCGGCATGCCCTGGCGCTGGCCTTCGCCGAGGACACCTGGTCCGCCCTCGGCCAGCTCGGCGCGGCGCCGGTGGAGACGATTCCCCTCGCCATGCCCTCGCACGCGAGGCTCGTGCCACGACGACTGCTGCGCCGCCTGGCGATTGCCGCCAGCCTCCTGCTGGCGCTCGGCCTGGGCATCGAGCAGGGTTCGCAGAGGCTCGTACCCTTGCTCGCCGACGAGTCCACCGGCACGGGCGAGATTCGCTCGCTGCGCCTGGCCGACGGCAGCCTCGTCGAGCTGGATGCGCAGAGCGCCATCGACCTGGCCTTCAGCGACCGCGAGCGGCGCGTGCGGCTGCTCAGGGGCGAAGCCTATTTCCACCCTGCTCCGGTGAGTGCCGCCGAACCGCGTCCCTTCGTGGTGGAGGGCGCGGGCGGCAGCAGCCGTGCGCTGGGTACGCAGTTCGTCGTCGGCCTGCGCGACGGCGGCGCCTGGACCGGCGTGCTGGAGCACCGCGTGGGGGTGAGCCTGGAGCACGAGCCTCGCGACGGCACCCGCGAGCGGGTGTTGCAGCAGGGACAGAGTGCCGGTTACGACGCCGAGCACGGCGTGCAGCCGTTGCAGGTCGACCTGCAGCGCGCCACCGGCTGGCGACGCGGCATGCTGGTGTTCGAGGCGGTGCCGCTGCAGCAGGTGGTCGCGCAGATCAATCGCTACCGGCCCGGCCATCTGGTGATCGCCGATGCGGACCTCGCACGGCGCGAAGTCAGCGGCATGTTCCGCCTCGACAGCCTGGACAGCGCGCTGGATACCCTGGCCAGGGAGCTGGGCGCCAGCCGCGTTGGCCTGCCGGGGCTGACGCTCCTCTACTGAGTCGACGGTTCGTCATCCACCGCTGTTAAAGCCGCAAAAAAATTCCTGATCGTATTACTGAGTTTCTCCGCCTGGCGCGTCTTCCTGTTGAGAGTGATTTGCATTAAGCGAATAACACACAGGAAGGGCCAGGGGAAACGGATGAGGATCGAAGGAAAACCGCGCAGGTCCCCGGGGGGGATGGCTTGCGCCGCGATCATGGGATTTGCCGCCTGCGGCTGGGCCGCGAGCAGCCCGGCGCAGACCACGCCCGTCGCGCCCGTCGCGCGGACCGAGGCGACGGTGATGTTCGACATCCCGGTGCAGGCGCTGGGCAGCGCGGTGCTCAGTTTCGCCGAGCAGTCCGGCTTCCAGGTGTTCTTCGACAGCCGCACCCTGGACGGCCTGCGCGGCAGCCAAGTGCAAGGTCGCTATACCGCGCAGGACGGCCTTGCCCGGCTGCTCGCTGGAACGCCGGTCACCTACCGGTTCGGCGATTATCGTCGCGTCAGCCTGCAGCGCCTGGCCAATCCCGCCGGTGCGCTGGAGCTGGGCACGCTCAGCGTGAGCGCGCACGCGGACGAAGCCAGCGACTGGATCTACGAGACGCCGGCGTCGGTCAGCGTGATCACCCGCGAGCAAATGGACAAGCGTCCGCCGCACCATGCCGCCGACATGCTGGTGGACACGCCGGGGGTAACCAGTGCGGTCAACCGCCAGGACCCCGCGCTGTCGGTGAACATCCGCGGCATGCAGGACTTCGGCCGGGTCAACATGATGATCGACGGCATGCGCCAGAACCACGTGGAAAGTGGTCACCAGCAGCGCAACGGCGACCTGTACATCGACTCCGAGCTGCTCAGCGAAGTGGTCATCGAGAAGGGCCCGATTGCCGGCGTGCACGGCGCCAACGCGATTGCCGGCAGCGCGGATTTCCGTACGCTGGATTACGACGACATCATCCTGCCGGGCGAGGATCACGGGGTTCGCCTGCGCGCCGGGACGGGCATTGGCGGCTACGCGAATGGCATCAATTTCCAGGGCAGCGCGGCGCTGGCCGAGCGTTTCGACGAGCGCTTCGAGATCCTCTTCGCACGCAGCGAGAAGAGCCTGGGCGACTACGCCATCGGCAATCGCGGGCGCTCCTGGGAAACCTCGGCGGTTTCCTCGGGCCAGCAGCAGATCGACGAAGTGGCGTTTTCCGATCAGCACCAGGATTCCTGGCTGGCCAAGGCGCGCTGGAAGATCGATGACGACCAGAGCCTGCAGCTCACCTATACCGGCACCGACCTCTCCTACACCAATACCTCCAGTTGGGACCAGAACACCGCCGCCGGCTGGGAAGACTATGGCGACGCCAGCGCGAAGTCCGATTCCTATGCGATGGACTGGGTGTTCAGGCCGGACAACCCGCTGATCGACCTCAAGCTCAAGCTCTACTACGTCAGCACCGAGAACCACCGCACGGTCGAGCCCCGGCCCGGCGAACTGAACGACTTCGCCTGGGACAATGGCTACTGCACCGGCGCCACGGTGTCGTCGAGCTGGCAGTCCTACTGCCTGGCGGGGATGCGCCGGTCGACGATCAGCCGCACCGACACCCTGGGCCTGCAACTGGACAACACCTCGCGCTTTCACCTCGAAGCGGCGAACGCGGAGCTGGCCGCCAACTACGGCATCGAGTGGTTCCAGGACGAAGGGAAATCGAGCAACGCCTCGGCGCGCAACGGCGTGACGACTGCCTACCTGGACGACCTCGCCGGCAACAACCTGAACCCCAATGGCCTGCGTGACGTGGCCAGCGCGTTCTCCTCGCTGACCGTTGAAAAGGGCCCGGTCACCCTGAAGGTGGGCCTGCGTTATGACTGGTATCACCTGCGGGGAGAGGCCGATGTCCCCGGGGTGGAGAGCCAGTACCTGAGTCGCCTGTCGGCGTTCACCAACTACTTCTGCGCACGTAACCAGAACTCCTCGACCAACAGGAACGGCTGTGCGCTGGGTCGGCAGGGCGATGTGAACGCGATTGCCAGCTGGGTCAGTTCCACCAGCGGCGAGAACTACTACACCTCCACGCGTTTCGCGCCGTCGTGGACGGACAAGTCGGTGGTCAGGGAAGAAGAAGTCGATCGAAGCGAAGGGCGCTTCTCGCCCTTCGCTTCCGCTTCATGGAGGCCGCTGGACTGGCTGGAGCTGTTCGCCAACTGGGGCAAGGCGTACCGCCCGCCGGCCTTGACCGAAACCCTGTGGGGCGGCAACCACGCCGTGGGCTCCTCGGCGACGATGTACCCGAACCCGCTGCTCGATTCCGAGCGCTCCACGAGCTGGGAAGCGGGTTTCAACATCCTGCAGCGCGACCTGCTCAAGGATGACGACCGGCTGGGGCTGAAACTGGCCTACTTCGACACCAGGGTCGACAACTTCATGTTCACCGGCCTGACCAACGCGGTGCCCGGATCGCTGACGCATTCGGACAGCAACGTCTTCTTCGTGAACAACCTCGAAGTGACGCGGTTTCGTGGCCTCGAGCTGGAGGCCAATTACGACGCCGGCCTGTTCTACGGCGGCGTCAATGCCACCCGCTACATCGGCGGTGAAAATGATTTCTGCAAGAAGCTGCGCCCGCTGGGCAGCCAGATCAGCCATTACGACCAGCCCAACGAAGACGGCTCCATGACCCCGCAACATAACCAGGCGGTGGCCGCCGGTTACAGCTCGTACGAGGCGATGCTGGACGCACAGACGATGTGCGGGGTCGGCACGGTCATGAGCGCCACGCGCGCCATTCCCATGGACCGCCACGGAGCGCAGCTCGGCATGCGCCTGCTCAACGACGCGCTGGACATGGGCATCCGCTACAACCGCAGCGAGGGCGCCAAGCCCAGCAACTGGGCGGGTGACGACAACCTCTGGGACTCCTATACGACCTGGGACTTCTACGCCAGGTACCAGGTGGTCAAGAACGTGGCCATCAACCTGGCCGTGGAAAACATACGCGATGAAAACTACCTGAGCGGCTACTCGGACATGTTCACCCGGACCTATGCGCCCGGACGCACCGTTCAGACAGCCATTGAAGTGAAATTCTAAATGACCGCCCTGTCGGTCGTTTGAATGGCGGTATCGACTCTACCGTCTCGTCAAAGCGCCTGTGGCGTTTTCCATGAACGGCCCATCGCGGCCACGTGATATGAAGGACTGCATAATGGCAACTGCAAGCTTTACCTACAGCCTGGATAGCACCGACTACCCGTTCGGCGACAGTTCCACTTCCACGCTGGAAGATGTGCTCTACAACTGGAGCGCCGACGGTATTCCGGGGACCCATCCGAGCAACACGGGCGGGTTCTACACCGGCGGCGTGGCCTCCGGTTTCAGCGGCGATACCTATGCGTTCACCACGGGCAGCGGTTACGCCTTCAGCATCAGCGGCGAGTTGAGCTACTACTTCCCGCCGATCAGCGGCTCGACCGTGCCGGGCGCCACGCCGCACACCCTCTACGGCACCCTGGAAAGCATCTCCTTCGGCGGTGGGCTGAATGCCGATGGCAGCGTCGACTCTCCGTTCCTCACCATCAGCTTCGACGATCCGATCACCAGCGCCCTGCTGGAAGGGCACGCCGGCGACGTGCATACGCTCATCAACGACCTGATGGGCGCCTCGGTGGACCAGCTCCTCAGCGTGCTCGAGACCGATTACGGCGTGGACATCGGCGACACCCTGGCCGATCTCGGCAGTGCGTCGCTGGTGGGCGTATCCGCCGCCGACGACTACCTGCTGGCCGCCTGATCGCCACGCAGTAAAAAGCGGATAAAAGATCGCTCTTTTACCCGCCCGGAAAACCACGCAACCGAGCTTTTGCCGAGAGCGGTTGCGTGGCCCGCGAATTTTCCAGCCCGCTGCGATAGCGAGTCAATCATGAGCGCAATGACCCCGATCCCTGCGCGCGCGCCGTGCGCGGCAGTCGCCCGCCGCGCATGCCTGCCGGAGCCGCGCCGATGACCCGCGCGGATCGCCAGGCGGGCGATGAGATCATCGACGTGCTGCGTGCGTTCAAGGGCGCGCTGTGGAGCGTCGGCCTGTTTTCCGCGGTGATCAATCTGCTGATGCTCGCCCCGTCGCTGTACATGCTGCAGGTCTACGACCGCGTCCTCGCCTCGGGCAACCGAATGACCCTGGCCATGCTGACGCTGATGATGCTCGGCCTGTTCGCCTTCATGGGCGTGCTCGAATGGGTGCGCAGCCAGGTGGTGATCCGGCTCGGCACGCAGATGGACATGCGCCTGAACCAGCGGGTCTATGAGGCGGCGTTCGAGGCCAACCTGAAAAGCGCCAACCTGTCGGCCGGGCAGGCGCTGGCCGATCTCACCAGCCTGCGCCAGTTCGCCACCGGCAATTCGCTGTTCGCCTTCTTCGATGCGCCCTGGTTCCCGGTCTACCTGCTGGTGATCTTCCTCTTCCATCCCTGGCTGGGTGCGCTGGCGGCGCTGGGCGCGGTCGTGCTTACGCTGCTGGCCTGGCTGAACCAGCATCTGTCCGGTGCGCCGCTGGCCGAGGCCGGGCGCATTTCCATCCGCGCCAGCCAGCGGGCCAGCGCCAACCTGCGCAACGCCGAGACCATCGAGGCCATGGGCATGCTGGGCAGCCTGCGCCAGCGCTGGCTCGGCGAGCACCAGGCGTTCCTCTATCAGCAGAACCTCGCCAGCGAGAAGAGCGCGCTGATCGGCGCCTGGTCGAAGACCACCCGCCTGGCCCTGCAGTCGCTGATGCTTGGCCTGGGCGCCTGGCTGGCGGTGTCCGGTGCAATCACACCGGGGATGATGATCGCCGGCTCGATTCTGGTTGGGCGGGTACTCAGCCCGCTGGACCAGTTGATCGGCGTGTGGCGCCAATGGGTATCCGCGCGCCTGGCTTACCAGCGCCTCGCCCAATTGCTGCGCAACAACCCGCCCCGACCCACCGTCATGGCGCTGCCCGCGCCGCTCGGCGCCGTGCAGCTCGAGCGGGTCAGCGCCTGCGCGCCGGGAACGCGCCAGCCGGTGCTGAGCAACATCTGCTTCGCCCTCGAGCCCGGAGAGGTGCTCGGCGTGCTCGGCCCTTCCGGTTCCGGAAAGTCCAGCCTGGCGCGCGTGCTGGTGGCCGCGCAGCCGCTGCTGGCCGGCAAGGTGCGCATGGACGGCGCCGATCTGCACCAGTGGGACAGGCAGGCCCTCGGCCCGCATCTCGGCTACCTGCCGCAGGACGTGCAGCTGTTCGCCGGCAGCATTGCGGAGAACATCGCCCGCTTCGGCGAAACGGATGCCGAACAGGTGGTCGCGGCCGCGCGGATGGCCGGTGTGCACGAGTTGCTCCTGGCGCTGCCGCAGGGCTACGACACCCTGCTCGGCGAGAACGGCAGCGGCCTTTCCGGTGGACAGAAGCAGCGTGTCGGCCTGGCCCGCGCGCTGTATCGGCTGCCGGCGCTGATCGTGCTCGACGAGCCCAACGCCAACCTCGATGAAGCGGGCGAGAAGGCGCTGCTCGCGGCCATCGACCAGCTCAGGCAGCACAAGCGAACGCTGGTACTGATCACCCACAAACCGGCCCTGCTCGCCGGGGCGGACAAGCTGCTGCTCCTGCGCGCCGGCCAGATGCAGGCGTTCGGCCCCGCCGCGCGGGTCATGCAGGACCTGCACGCCGCAGCCCGCCCGCAGGCCACGGCGGCGCTGAAAGTGGCGCCCGGCATCAGCATGAGTTACGGCACCCAGCCGACGACTTGAGCCTTCGACGACGAATCGGAATACGCCATGCACGACAGCGCCACGCCGCCCGGCCCCGCCACCGCGCAGGTGTTGCACATCGATGAGCGCGGGCACGCGCGTCTCGGCCGCTGGCTGGTGCTGGTCGGCTTCGGCGGCTTCCTACTCTGGGCGGCACTGGCGCCACTGGACCGGGGCGTCGGTGTGTCCGGCAGCGTGGTGGTGGCCGGCAATCGCCAGGCGGTGCAGCCCGTCTCCGGCGGCCTGGTCCGGCGGTTGATGGTTCGCGAGGGCGATCAGGTGCAGGCTGGGCAGGTGCTCCTGCAACTGGACGAAACCGACGCCCGCGCCCTGCGTGACGCCCTGCGCGTGCAGTACATCGACGCCCGCGCCAGCGAAGCGCGCTGGCTGGCCGAGCGCGACGGCCTGGAGCGAATCAGCTTCGCACCCGACCTGCTGCAGGCGCAGAACGATCCCTGGGTCGACACCGCCCTGGAGCTGCAGCGGCAGTTGCTGCGCAGTCGCCGCCAGTCCCTGGAGTCGGAGCTGGCCGGCCTGGGCGAAACCATCGCCGGAACCGAAGCCACGCTGCAGGGCTTGCGCGCGTCGATGCAGCACAAGGAAGAGCAGCGCGCGTCGATGCGCGAGCAGTTGGATGGGCTGCGCGAGCTGGTGCGCGAAGGGTACGTGGCGCGCAATCGGCTGCTGGAAAACGAGCGCTTGTACGCCCAGGTGAATGGCGAGATCTCCCGCGACCTGGGCGATATCGGGCGCACCCGGCGGCAGATCCTCGAACTCCGGCTGCGCGGCGAGCAACGCCGCGAGGAGTACCGCAAGGAAGTCCGGGAACAACTCAGCGACAGCCGCCTGAGCGCCCAGGAACTGGCGGCTCGCCTGAAGGGTGCGGAATTCGAGCTGAGCAATGCCCTGCTGCGCGCGCCGGCCACCGGCACCGTGGTCGGCCTCAACGTGTTCACCGAGGGCGGGGTGGTCAGCCCGGGGCAGACGCTGATGGAAATCGTCCCGCTGGACGCACCGCTGCTGGTCGATGCCAGGGCGCCGGTGGAGCTGGTGGACAAGCTGCATCCGGGGCTGGACGTGGAGCTGATGTTCTCCGCGTTCAGCCAGAGCCGCACGCCACGGGTGAACGGCAAGGTGACCCTGGTTTCCGCCGACCGGTTGCTCGACCCCAAGACCGGCGAGCCGTACTACAACCTGCGCGTGCAGGTGGACGATCAGGGCCTGCGGCAGTTGCAGGGCCAGGTCATCCGTCCCGGCATGCCGGTGGAAGCCTTCGTGCGCACGGGGGAGCGCTCGTTGCTCAACTACCTGTTCAAACCCCTGGCCGACCGTACCCACATGGCGCTGGTGGAAGAATGAGGCGCGCGCTCTTCTGGCTGGGGTGTGCCGCCGCGCTCTGCGGCCTGCCAGGCCCGGCGCTGGCGCTGGGCCTGATGGACGCCTACGCGCTGGCCCTGCGCAACGACCCGACCTTCCAGGCGGCGACCCGCGAACACGAGGCAGGCCGCGAGAACCTCGCCATCGGGCGCGCGGGCCTGCTGCCCACGCTGGCGTACAGCTACCGCAAGTCCCGGAACACCTCGACGGTCAGCTCCGCCGACACCTCGGTCGACCGCGATTACGCCAGCTACAGCTCCGGCCTGACGCTGCAGCAGCCGTTGTTCGACTACGCGGCCTGGGCCGCCTACCGGCAGGGCGTGGCCAAGGCGGCACTGGCCGACGAGCGCCTGCGCGGACGCAGCCAGGAACTGGCGGTGCGCCTGTTCGGGGCCTACAGCCAAGCCTTGCTGGCGGGCGAGGAGATCGACCTGGCGCGCGCCCAGCTGACGGCCTATCGCGAACAGCTGGCGCTCAACCGGCACAGCTTCGAGGCTGGCGAAGGGACCCGCACCGACCTGCTGGAAACCCAGGCCCGGCGCGACCTGTCGGTGGTCCAGGAGATCGAGGCGCGCGACGCGCTGGATGCGGCCTTGCGCGAGTTGCAGGCGATCATCGGCGAGCCCGTGGAATTGCCGCAGCTGGCGCCGTTGACCGACTCATTTCGCGTAGCGTCGCAGGTGCCCGAGCGCTTCGAGGCCTGGCGCGACCTAGCCGTGGCCAACAACGCCGAGCTCGCCAGTCAGCGCCACGGCCTGGACGTGGCCGAGCAGGAAATCGAACGCCAGCGCGCCGGCCACCTGCCGACCCTGGGCCTCTACGCCACCACGCGCCGGACCGAGTCGGAGTCGGAAAGCACCTACGACCAGCGTTACGACACCGACAGCGTCGGCATCCAGTTCAGCCTGCCGCTGTTCTCCGGCGGGCGGACCTCGGCAGCGCGGCGCCAGGCCAGCGCGTCCTACGCGCAGGCGCAGTTCGAGCTGGATGCGCAGCGCGACGGCGTGCTCAACGAGCTGCGCCGCCAATTCAATCTGTGCGCCAGCAGCCAGGCCAAGGTGCGTGCCTATGAACTGGCGGTGAATTCCGCCCGCTTGCTGATCGAGGCCACGCGCAAGAGCGTCGGCGGCGGCGAGCGGGTCAACCTCGACGTGCTCAATGCCGAGCAGCAGTACCACCAGGCGCGCCGCGATCTCGCCGAAGCGCGCCACGGCTACCTGCGCGCCTGGCTGCAGCTGCGGTTCCTCGCCGGCACGCTGGATGAGGGCGATCTGCGGACGTTGCTGGGTTTCTTCGTCGAGGGCTGAGGTTTTTTACTGAACCCGCGCCGCTGGCTCGTCTTTATTCTCAACGGGCGGCTGCCCGCCATCGACCTTCACCCCGAGGACATCCGCAATGACCGCATCGCACGCCCAACTGTCCCACCCGCTGCGCTCGCAGCGCCTCAACCAGCTGACCCACCAGCCGCACGACCGGCTGGAGGCGCTGGTCAAGAGCCACGAGCCGTTCGCCAGCCGCGAGAACTTCGCGCGTTTCGTCACCGCCCAGTACCTGTTCCAGTACGACCTGCAGAACCTCTACAACGACCCGCGCCTGGCGCAGCTGGTCGACGACCTGCCGGCGCGTTGCCGGGTCGACGCGGCGCGCCTGGACCTGGCCGATTTCGGTGTGCCGCTGCCCGTGGGCGATGAAAGCATTCGCGGACGCACCCTGGGCGTCGGCGCGGCGCTGGCCTGGATCTTCGTTTCCGAGGGCTCCAAGCTGGGCGCCGAGTTCCTGTTCAAGAAGGCCGCCGCGCTGCAGCTCGACGAAGCCTTCGGCGCGCGTCACCTGGCCGAGCCGGCCGGCGGTCGGGCGCAGGGCTGGAAGCGCTTCGTCAAGGTGCTCGATGGCATCGAGCTGGATGCCGAGCAGGAGCGCGAGGCGGAAGCCGCGGCGATCGAGGCGTTCGAGCGTTTCGCCGTGCACCTGGAACGCTGCTTTGCCTGAAGCGGCGCTGGTCGCGCCCGGTCGCCTGCGCTGGCTATGGCTGGCGCTGGCGCACCTTTCCCTCGGCCTGGCGCTGCTCGGCGTGTTCCTGCCCGGCCTGCCGACCACCGAATTCGTCCTGCTCGCCGCCTGGGCCGCCTCGCGCAGCTCGCCGCGTCTGAGCCAGTGGCTGGAGCATCACCGCCTGCTCGGCCCGCCGCTGCGCGACTGGCGTGACGGCGGGGTGATCGCGCGGCGGCGCAAGTGGCTGGCCAGCCTGAGCATGGCGCTGGCCTTCGCCGTGGCGGCGAGCACGCTGCGGCATTGGCCGTCGCTGTTGGGCATTGGCCTGGGCATGCTCGGCGGCGCGATCTGGATCTGGTCGCGGCCGGAACGCCGCCCATGAAAAAGCCCGCATCGAGCGGGCTTTTTCGTTCGCCAGGGGCCGCGGCGTTGCGTTCCCTCTCCCCCGGCCCCTCTCCCATGAATGGGAGAGGGGAGCTAAGTGCGTGATCAGAACGCCGGCACCACGGCGCCGTTGTACTTGCTCTGGATGAACTGCTTCACCTCGGGGCTGTTCAGCGCCTTGGCCAGCTTCTGGATGGCCGGGCTGTCCTTGTTGTCCTGGCGGGCGACGAGGATGTTCACGTAGGGCGAGTCGCTGCCTTCGATGATCAGCGCGTCCTTGGTCGGGTTGAGGCCGGCTTCCAGCGCGTAGTTGGTGTTGATCAGCGCCAGGTCGACCTGGTTGAGCACACGCGGCAGGGTCGCGGCTTCCAGCTCACGCACCTTGATGTGCTTGGGGTTGCTGGCGATGTCCTTCGGCGTGGCGAGGATGCCGCTGCCGTCTTTCAGGGTGATCACGCCGGCCTTGGCCAGCAGCAGGAGCGCGCGGCCGCCGTTGGTGGCGTCGTTGGGGATGACCACGTTGGCGCCTTCGGGCAGCGCGTCGATGTTCTTGATCTTGCTGGAGTAGGCGCCGAAGGGTTCGACGTGCACGCCGGCGACGCTCACCAGGTCGGTGCCCTTGCCCTTGTTGAACTCATCCAGGTACGGCTGGTGCTGGAAGAAGTTGGCGTCCAAACGCTTCTCGGCGACCTGCACGTTCGGCTGCACGTAGTCGGTGAAGACCTTGACGTTCAGCTCGACGCCTTCCTTGGCCAGCGCCGGTTTGACGAATTCGAGGATTTCCGCGTGCGGTACGGCGGTTGCCGCGACGGTGATCTTGTCCGCGGCCTGGGCGGAGAAGGCCGCGAAGACGGCGAGGGCAGTGAGCAGTTTTTTCATCGTAAGGTTCCTTGTGGGAGGGTTTTTCCGCGGGTCCCGCTTCAGGCGGGTCGCCGCTTTTCGGTTATTCGGGGCGTTGCGTCACTTGCGCGAGAAATGCACCACCAGACGGTCGCCGATGCTTTGCAGCACCTGCACCAGCACCAGCAGGAGAATCACGGTGACCACCATCACGTCGGTCTGGAAGCGCTGGTAGCCGAAGCGGATCGCCAGGTCGCCGAGACCGCCGGCGCCGACCACGCCGGCCATCGCGGTGTAGGACACCAGGGTGATCGCGGTGACGGTGATCGCAGCGAAGATGCCCGGCCGCGCCTCCGGCAGCAGCGCGTCGAGGATGATCTGGCGGGTCGTCGCGCCCATCGCCTGAGTCGCCTCGATGATCCCGCGGTCCACCTCGCGCAGCGCGGTTTCCACCAGGCGCGCGAAGAACGGCGTGGCGCCCACCACCAGCGGCGGAATCGCCCCGGCGACCCCCAGCGAAGTGCCGGTGAGCAGCACGGTGAAGGGAATCATCACGATCAGCAGGATGATGAACGGCAGCGAGCGCAGCACGTTCACCACCAGCGACAGCAGCGCGTAGAGCGGGCGGTTATCGAACAGCTGGCGCGGACCGCTGAGGAACAGCAGCACGCCCAGCGGCAGGCCCAGCAGCACGGTGAACAGCAGCGAACCGCCGAGCATCAGCAGGGTGTCGAGGGTGGCCTGCCAGATCTCGTACCAATCGACGTTGACGAACAGCGCGGCGATAGTCTCCATCAGCGCAGTACCTCCAGGTGCACGTCGGCGGCGCGGAACTGCGCCAGCGCGGCGTCGATGTCGCCGCCCACCAGCGACAGGGTGAGCTGGCCGTAGGGTGTTTCGCGAATGCGGTCGATGCGGCCGGCGAGGATGCTGTAGTCCACGCCGGTCTCGCGCGCGACCTTGCCCAGCAGCGGCGCGTAGGTCGACTCGCCGTGGAAGGTCAGGCGCAGGATGCGCCCCGGCACCTGGGCGAAATCGTCGCGGCGTTCGTCCTCGTCGACCTGCTCGGCCTCCAGCACGAAGCGCCGGGTGGTCGGGTGCTGCGGGTGAAGGAAGACGTCCGCCACCGCGCCCTGTTCGACGATCGCTCCGGCGTCCATCACCGCGACGCGGTCGCAGACGCGGCGGATGACGTCCATCTCGTGGGTGATCAGGACGATGGTCAGGCGCAACTCGCGGTTGATCTGGGCCAGCAGTTGCAGCACCGAGGCGGTGGTCTGCGGATCGAGCGCGCTGGTGGCCTCGTCGCAGAGCAGGATGGTCGGCCCGGTGGCCAGCGCGCGGGCGATGCCGACGCGCTGTTTCTGCCCGCCGGAAAGTTGCGCCGGGTATTTCTTCGCGTGGTCGCCGAGGCCGACGCGGGCCAGCAGTTCGGCGACGCGGGCATCGATCTGCGCACGCGAACGCACGCCGGCCAGTTTCAGCGGCAGCGCGACGTTGTCGGCGACGGTTTTCGAGGCGAGCAGGTTGAAGTGCTGGAAGATCATCCCGACGCGCTGGCGGAATTGCCGCAGGCCGTCGGCGTCTAGCGCGGTGACATCTTCGCCGTCGACCAGGATGCGTCCGCCGCTGGGCTCTTCGAGGCGGTTGATCAGGCGCAGCAGAGTGCTCTTGCCGGCGCCGGAGTGGCCGATCAGACCGAAGATCTGGCCGCTCTCGATGCGCAGGTCGGTGGGCTGCAGAGCCGGGATTTCGCGGCCTGCGCCCCTGCCGGTGACGCGGTATGTCTTGTGGACCTGGTGAAACTCGATCACGGGAAACGAACCTTTTGGGCGTGGGCCTGATCGGCCTGGGGTGGCCAGGGGGCGCGCATTTTAGCGGGTTTGCTTAGGCCCGCTTAGCATTTCTTGTCGAGCGTAGCGCATGCAAAGGCATAAGCAGGAGGGCTCCCGGGGCCGCGGCGGCTGCTTGTCGGTTGGAGGGAACGGGCGCGCCACGGTTCCGGTCACTAACTAGAAGCCCTTGAGCCGGCACTCGCAGACCGGCGGCAACCCGAACCGACCCGATAAGGAGATAAACCGCCGATGGCCACCAAAAAGCCTGCCGCGAATACCAGCGAAGCCGCCGGTACCGACACCCTCGACCGCGCCAACAGCAACGCCAAGCTGGAGCAACTGGAAGACTTCCGCTCCGACGCTACCGGTGCCGCCCTGCGCACCAACCAGGGCGTGAAGATCGCGGATAACCAGAACACCCTGAAGGCCGGCGCGCGCGGGCCGTCGCTGCTGGAAGACTTCATCATGCGTGAGAAGATCACGCACTTCGACCACGAGCGCATCCCCGAGCGCATCGTGCACGCCCGCGGCACCGCCGCCCACGGCTATTTCCAGGTGTACGAAGCCCAGGGCAAGAAGCTGTCGAAGGCCGGCTTCCTGCAGGACCCGGCGAAGAAAACCCCGGTGTTCGTGCGCTTTTCCACCGTGCAGGGCCCGCGCGGCTCCGGCGACACGGTGCGCGACGTGCGCGGTTTCGCCGTGAAGTTTTACACCGACGAGGGCAACTTCGACCTGGTCGGCAACAACATGCCGGTGTTCTTCATCCAGGACGCGATCAAGTTTCCCGACTTCGTCCACGCGGTGAAGCCCGAGCCGCACAACGAGATTCCCACCGGCGGCAGCGCCCATGACACCTTCTGGGACTTCGTCTCGCTGGTGCCCGAGTCCGCCCACATGGTGCTCTGGACCATGACCGACCGGGCGATCCCGGTGAACCTGCGCAGCATTCAGGGCTTCGGCGTGCATACCTTCCGCATGATCGACGTCGAGGGTAAGTCGCGCTTCGTCAAGTTCCACTGGAAGCCGGCCCAGGGCGTGCGTTCGCTGCTCTGGGACGAGGCGCAGAAGCTGGCGGGCAAGGACACCGACGCGCATCGCCGCGACCTCTGGGAAGCCATCGAGTCGGGTGACTATCCGGAGTGGGAGCTGGGCGTGCAGATCGTCGAGGAAGAAGACGAGCACAAGTTCGACTTCGACCTGCTGGACCCGACCAAGATCATCCCCGAGGAACTGGTGCCGGTGACGCCGCTGGGCAAGATGGTGCTCAACCGCAACCCGGACAACTTCTTCGCCGAGACCGAGCAGGTCGCCTTCTGCCCGTCCCACGTCGTGCCGGGCATCGACTTCTCCAACGACCCGTTGCTGCAGGGCCGGCTGTTCTCCTACACCGACACGCAGATCAGCCGCCTCGGCGGGCCCAACTTCCATGAAATCCCGATCAACCGTCCTGTGGCGCCGAACCACAACGGCCAGCGCGATGCCCAGCATCGCACCACCATCGACAAGGGCCGTGCGTCCTACGAGCCGAACTCCATCGACGGCGGCTGGCCGAAGGAAACCCCCGCCGGCCCGGTGGACGGCGGCTTCGAGAGCTATTACGAGCGCGTCGACGCACACAAGGTGCGCGAGCGTAGCGAGTCGTTCGGCGATCACTTCTCCCAGGCCACGCTGTTCTTCAACAGCCTCTCGGCACCCGAGCAGGAGCACGTCATCGCGGCGTACAGCTTCGAGCTGGGCAAGGTCGAGCGGCAGTGGATTCGCGAGCGCCAGGTGAACGAGATCCTCGCCAACATCGACCTGGGCCTGGCGCAGAAGGTGGCGAAGAACATCGGCGTCGCGCCGCCCAGTGCGCCCACGGTGAAGCCGAAGAAGCTATCGCTGGAGAAATCCCCGGCGCTCAGCCAGCTCAACCTGCTGTCCGGCAACATCAAGGGCACCAAGATCGCCGTGCTGGTGGCCGACGGCGTGAATGGCGACGACGTCAAGGCGATCAAGAGCGCTCTGCTGGCCGAGGGCGCGCATGTGAAGGTGCTTGGCCCGAACGCGGCGCCGGTCACCGCGGCGGACGGTTCCGCGCTGCCGGTGGACGGTTCCGCCGAGGGCATGCCGTCGGTGGCGCTGGATGCGGTGTTCGTGCCGGGCGGGGCGAAGAGCGTCGAGGCGTTGTCGGCCGATGGCGTCGCCAAGCACTACCTAATGGAGGCCTACAAGCACCTCAAGGCGATCGCCCTGGCCGGCGAAGCGAAGGACCTGCTCAAGGTCGTCAACCTCGAGGAGGACGAAGGCCTGCTCACCGGCGCCGATGCCGGCGCGGTGCAGAAGGACTTCATCGCCGCCATCGCCAAGCACCGGGTGTGGGCACGCGAGCCGAAGGCGAAGGCCGTTCCCGCCTGATGCGTGGGTGACGCCGCGCTGCCCGGTGCGCGCGGCGCACCCTACGGTGCTGCTATGGGCGCGAGGCTCGCCGGTAGGGTGCGCCGTGCGCACCATCGATCCTCCGACGTTCCGCAAGCCCGGCAAATGCCGGGTTTTTTCATGTGCTTCGGAACTCGACTGAAGGAATACGGGGTGGCTCGGTGCGCGCGGCGCACCCTACGGTGATTCGATGGCGTGAGGCCCGTCCGTAGGGTGCGCCGTGCGCACCGTCGATCCTCCGACGTTCCGCAAGCCCGGCAAGTGCCGGGTTTTTTCATGTGCTTCGGAACTCGACTGAAGGAATACGGGGTGGCTCGGTGCGCGCGGCGCACCCTACGGTGATTCGATGGCGTGAGGCTCGTCCGTAGGGTGCGCCGTGCGCACCGTCGATCTGCCGACGTAAACCAGAAGCCCGGCAAATGCCGGGCTTTTTCATGTGCTTCGGAGGCTCAGCTGAAGGTAGACGGATCAGGCCCGGTGCGGCGGCCTTCTTCCAGTTCGGCGATGCGCAACAGGTCGTCGGCGTCGAGGCGGAAGTCGAACACATCGAGGTTCTCGCGGATGCGTTCGGGGTGCACCGATTTCGGGAACACGATCATGCCCAGCTCGATGTGCCAGCGCAGCACCACCTGGGCCGGCGTCTTGCCGTGCTTCTGCGCCAGCGCCTGGATCGTCGGGTGGGGCAGCAGGTCGCCGCCGCGCGCCAGCGGGCTCCAGGCCTGGGTGGCGATGCCCTTGTAGCGGTTGAAGTCGCGCATTTCCTTCTGCTGGAAGAACGGGTGCACCTCGATCTGGTTCACCGCCGGCACCACGCCGGTCTCCATGATCAGCACTTCGGCGTCGTCCGGGCGGAAGTTGGAGACGCCGATGGAGGTCACCAAGCCTTCCTCGCGCAGGCGGATCATGGCTTTCCAGGCGTCGAGGAACTTGCCCTGGTCCGGGCACGGCCAGTGGATCAGGTAGAGGTTGACGTGATCCAGGCCGAGGCGCTTCAGGCTCTCCTCGCAGGCGCGCAGCGCCGAGTCGTAGCCCTGGTCCTGGTTCCACAGCTTGGTGGTCACGTAGAGCTGCTCGCGCGGCAGCCCGGCAGCGGCGATGCCGGCGCCGACGCCGCGCTCGTTCTTGTAGATCGCCGCGGTGTCGATGTGGCGGTAGCCCAGTTCCAGTGCATGGCGCACGGCGTCGGCGGCCTCGTTGTCGGGGATCTGCCAGGTGCCGAGGCCGAACTGGGGAATCTGCGTACCGTCGTTCAGGGTGATATCGGGAATGCTGCTCACGGGGTAGGGTCCTCCATCGGAGCGTTTCAACGGGTGTGGGCATCTGACCACGGCGGACGCCGAGGCATTCCCCTGATCGTCGCAATCGGGCGCCAAGGCCCATGCTAGACGCAGATCAGTGACCCGGGTGCGACAATTTCGCATACTCATGGCATACCCACTGGCGGAGCACTGCCATGAACGTCCCGGCCGCGACACCCGAATCACGCGCGCGTTTTCCCCTGCCCATCGGCCTGCTGGCCGGCATCCTGGCGATGGTCGTGGTGCTCCTGCTGCCCCTTTCCGCCGACCTTCCCGTGGCCGGTCACCGGGTGCTGGCGATCCTGGTCTTCGCGGTGATCGTGTGGATCACCGAGGCGGTGTCCTACGAGGCCAGCGCGATCATGATCACCGCGCTGCTGGCGGTGCTGGTCGGCACCGCGCCGACCCTGGCCAACCCTGGGGTGGTTTACGGCAGCACGGCGGCGATCGGCATGGCCCTGGCCGGCTTTTCCAACCCGGCGCTGGCGCTGGTCGCCGGTGCGCTGTTCATCGCCGCCGCGATGACCCACACCGGACTCGACCGCCGCATCGCCCTGGTCACCCTGTCGAAGGTCGGCACCAGCACCCGGCACATCCTCGCCGGAACCATCCTGGTGACCATCCTGCTCAGCCTGGTGGTGCCCAGCGCCACGGCGCGCAGCGCCTGCGTGGTGCCGATCATGATGGGCATCATCGCCGCGTTCGGCGTCGACAAGCGCTCCAACTTCGCCGCCGGGATGATGATCATCGTCGCCCAGGGCACCAGCATCTGGAACATCGGCATCCAGACCGCCGCCGCGCAGAACCTGCTGCTGGTCGGCTTCATGGACAAGCTGCTCGGGGCGCGGGTCAGCTGGATCGAATGGCTGGTCGCCGGCGCGCCCTGGGCGATGCTGATGTCCGTCGTGCTGCTGTTCATCGTAATCAAGCTGCTACCGCCGGAAACCGATTCGGTGGCCGGCGGCAAGGAGGCGGTCGCCCGCGAGCTGCGTGAGCTGGGTCCGATGACCGGCGCGCAGAAGCGCCTGCTGATGGTCTCGGTTCTTTTGCTGCTGTGCTGGGCCACCGAGGGCAAGTTGCACCCCTTCGACACCACCACCACGACTTACGCCGGGCTGGTGCTGCTGATGTTGCCGCGCTTCGGGGTGATGACCTGGAAGGACGTGCAGGCACGGATTCCCTGGGGCACGGTGATCGTCTTCGGCGTCGGCATCAGCCTCGGCAGCGTGCTGCTGACCACCCAGGCCGGGCAGTGGCTGGCGGTGCAGGTGGTCGCCTACACCGGCCTCGACGGACTCGGCCCGCTGGCCATCTTCGCCGTGCTCGGGGCCTTCCTGATCGTCGTTCACCTGGGCTTCGCCAGCGCCACCGCGCTGACCGCGGCGCTGCTGCCGATCCTCATCGCGGTGCTGCTCAACCTGCCCGGCGAATTCAACCGGCTGGGGCTGAGCATGCTGCTCGGTTTCGTCGTCAGCTACGGCTTCATCCTGCCGATCAACGCGCCGCAGAACATGGTCTGCCTGGGCACCGAGACCTTCAATGCGCGCCAGTTCGCCAAGGTCGGCCTGCTGGTGACGGTGCTCGGCTACCTCAGCATGCTGCTGTTCGCCGCCACCTGGTGGCACTGGCTCGGCTGGATCTGAGCCCCCAACGGTGGGCGCGGCGCACCCTACGGCCGGCGCCCCAGGTTCCCGCAGGCCTCGTAGGGTGCGCCATGCGCACCGAGGCCCCCATCGGGATTCGAGCAGATGCCACGCTGCAGCCCGCGGCGCAGCGCAGGGCGCGGGCGCCGTCAGGCGCGCTTCGGCCAGGCGAAGCTGAGCAGGAACAGCAACGCGGCGCTGACCACGATGGACGGCCCGGCCGGGGTGTCCTTGAACCAGGACAGGCTGAGCCCGGCGCACACCGCCACCAGCCCCAGCGCGCTGGCGCCACCGGCCATCTGCTCCGGGGTGCGCGCGTGGCGTTGCGCGGCGGCCGCGGGAATGATCAGCAGCGAGGTGATCAGCAGCACGCCGACGATCTTCATCGCCACCGCGATGACGATGGCGATCAGCAGCATCAGCGCCAGGCGGATCGCCGCCACCGGCAGGCCTTCGACCTTGGCCAGCTCCTCGTGCACGGTGATCGCCAGCAGCGGTCGCCACAGTGGCACCAGCACCGCCAGGACCAGCGCACTGCCGCCGAGAATCCACGCCAGGTCCGCCGGGCCGACCGCCAGCAGGTCGCCGAACAGGTAGCCCATCAGGTCGATGCGCACGTCGTGCATGAAACTCAGCACCACCAGGCCGAGCGACAGGGTGCTGTGGGCGAGGATGCCGAGCAGGGTGTCCGAGGCCAGCGGCTGGCGCTGTTGCAGCGTGACCAACAGCACGGCGAGCAGCACGCAGCCGACGGTCACCGCCAGCGTCGGGCTGACGTCGAGAAGAAAGCCCAGGGCGACGCCGAGCAGCGCGGCGTGGGACAGGGTGTCGCCGAAATAGGCCATGCGCCGCCAGACCACGAAGGAGCCCAGCGGGCCGGCGACCAGCGCCAGGGCGAGGCCGGAGAGCAGGGCGTTGAGCAGGAAGTCAGGCATGGTCGTGGTTGCAGTCCGGTCCGTGTACGTGCGCCTTGACCACGCCGCCATGCAGGGCGTGGTCGTGATCGTGGCGGTGGTGATAGATCGCCAGGCTCTTGGCGTCCTGGCCGAAAAGCTCGATGAACGCCGGGTCGCCGCTGACCTGCTCGGGGTGGCCGGAGCAGCACACGTGATGGTTCAGACAGACCACCTGGTCGGTGGTGCTCATCACCAGGTGCAGGTCGTGGGAGACCATCAGCACGCCGCAGCCGTAGCGGTCGCGCAGGCGGGTGATCAACCGGTACAGCTCGGCCTGGCCGGCGACGTCGACGCCCTGCACCGGCTCGTCGAGCACCAGCAGCTGCGGCTTGCGCAGCAGCGCGCGCGCCAGCAGCACGCGTTGCAGCTCGCCGCCGGAGATGCTCCGCAGCGGGCTGTCGATGACCTGCTCGGCGCCGACCTCGGCCAGCGCCGCCAGCGCCGAGTAACGCGTCACCCCCGGCACAAGGCGCAGGAAGCGCAGCACGCTGAGCGGCAGCGTCGCCTCGATCTGCAGCTTCTGCGGCATGTAGCCGATGCGCAGCTTCGGTAGGCGCCAGACCTCGCCCCGCGCGGGTTTGAGCAGGCCCAGGGCTATTCGTACCAGGGTGGTCTTGCCGGCGCCGTTGGGGCCGATCAGGGTGACGATCTCGCCCGGCTTCACGGTCAGTTGCACGTCCTGCAGCACCGCCTTGGCGTTGAACTCGACGCCCACGCCGCTCAGGCGGATCAGTTCATCGCTCATGCCGCCTCCCGGCAGCTGGCGCAGAGCCCGACCACCTCGACGGTCTGCCCCTCGGCGCTGAACCCGACGCCCTCGGCGGCGGCGGAAATCGCCGCGCCGATCGCCGGTTGCTGCAGCTCGATGGCGGTATGGCAACGGCGGCAGATGAGGAACTGGCCCTGGTGCACGTCGCCGGGATGGTTGCAGCCGACGAAGGCGTTGAGCGAGGCGATGCGGTGCACCAGGCCGTTTTCCAGGAGGAAATCCAGCGCCCGGTAGACCGTCGGCGGCGCCGCGCGGCGACCGTCGGTCTCGCTCAGAACGCCGAGGATGTCGTAGGCGCCGAGCGGCTTATGGCTCTGCCAGACCAGCTCCAGCACGCGTTTGCGCAGGGCGGTGAGCCGCGCGCCCTGGCGCTCGCACAGCGCTTCGGCGTCGGCCAGTGCGGTATGCACGCAGTGACTGTGATCGTGGGGCAGGCAGGCCAGGGGCGTTTTCATGGGCGGCGACGTTCGGCTGGAGAGACGTTATTCTATAACTTTCGAAAGCCCAGGTGTCCTTCCGTGTTTCGTTTTCTTCTGCTCCCGCTGCTGCTCCTGGCTGGCTCCGCACACGCCGACGTGCGTCTGCTGACCAGCATCAAACCCCTGCAACTGATCGCCGCCGCCGTGCAGGACGGCGTCGGAACGCCCGACGTGCTGCTGCCGCCGGGCGCCTCGCCGCACAACTATGCGCTGCGCCCGTCGGACGTTCGCAAGCTGCGCGAAGTCGAGCTGTTCTACTGGATCGGCCCGGATCTGGAGACCTTCCTCCCCCGCGTATTGCAGGGCCGCAGTGCGCCCACGGTGACGGTGCAGACGCTTCCCGGCCTGCACCTGCGCCATTTCGGCGAGGGCGAAGCGCATGGCGACGACGGCGAGCACGATCATGAACATCGCCCCGGCACGCTGGACGCGCACCTCTGGCTGCTGCCGGACAACGCGCGGGTGATCGCCGCACGCATGGCCGCCGACCTGAGCGCGGCCGATCCGGACAACGCGTCGCGCTACCAGGCCAACCTGCGAGCTTTCGAGCGCCGCCTGGGTGCGCTCGACCAGCGCCTGCGCCAGCGCGTCGCCGGCGTCGCCGGCAAGCCCTACTTCGTGTTCCATGAGGGGTTCGACTACTTCGAGGCGGCGTACGGCCTGCGGCACAGCGGCGTGTTCAGCGCCGCGACCGAGGTGCAGCCGGGCGCGCGACACGTCGCCGAGATGCGCGAGAAGCTGCAGCAGGCCGGCCCCGCCTGCGTGTTCAGCGAGCCGCCGTGGCGGCCGAAGCTCACCGAAACCCTGGCCGAAGGGCTGCCGGTGAAAATGGCCGAACTCGACGCGCTGGGCGCCACGCTGAATGCCGACGCGAACGGCTACGAGCGGCTGCTGGACGACCTGGCGAACAACCTGGCCGGCTGCCTGGAAGGGCTCTGAGCCGGCAGATCGCGAAGTTCCCGTAGGGTGGGCTTCAGCCCACCGGGGCCGTGCAGTATCGCGTGGGCTGAAGCCCACCCTACGAAGCTGGCGCTACGCCGAATGCCGACGCGAACGGCTACGAGCGGCTGCTGGACGACCTGGCGAACAACCTGGCCGGCTGCCTGGAAGGGCTCTGAGCCGGCAGATCGCGAAGTTCCCGTAGGGTGGGCTTCAGCCCACCGGGCCGTGCAGTATCGCGTGGGCTGAAGCCCACCCTACGAAGCCGCGCCTTCACGTAGGCGCGTGTCCCTATCTCGAATGTGCCTCGATCGCGGGTTTAATCCGCCCTACAACGAGCTCAGTAGTAGGGTGGGCTTCAGCCCACCATTGCCCGCGATTGCCCACCAACGCCTCGCCGTATCCCTTGAACGGAAGCCTACCGGCGAGGCCCGGTCGCGGTGCGCCGGCCCGATGCCCTACAGCGCGATCGGCAGGGCCAGGTCGATCCGCTGGCGTTGCGCCAGGCGGTGCTCGAATTCGGCGGGGTCGTGGATCAGCACTTCCTGCCCGGCGTTGGCATCGGCGGCGATCAGCCGGGACAGCCAGAAGCGCACGCAGGCGACGCGCAACAGCACCGGCCAGAGTTCTGCCTCGGCCGGGCCGAAGCGCCGCTGGCTGGCGTAGGCGCCGAGCAGCGCGCGGGCGCGGGGCAGGTCGAGGGCGCCGTCGGCGCTGGAGCACCAGTCGTTCAGGGTGATCGCCACGTCGTAGAGCATCGGCCCGCTGCAGGCGTTGTAGAAGTCGATCACCCCGGACAGGTGCGGGCCGTCGAACAGGACGTTGTCGCGAAACAGGTCGGCATGCAGGTTGGCCTGCGGCAGGGCGAGGATCGCCGCGCGCTGCGCCTCGATCTCGTCCAGCACCGGCTGCAGCAGGTTGGCGGCAGCGGCGGGCAGTTGCGTACCGAGACGCCGCCCCTCACCGAGCATCCAGTCCAGGCCGCGGTCGCTGCGCCGCTGCAGCGGCTTCTCGCAGGTCGCCTTGTGCAGCTTGCCCAGCAGGGTGCCGACCTCCACGCAGTGGTGCGCGTTCGGCTGGGCGACGTGCTTGCCCGGCAGCCGCGGCTGCAGCAGCGCCGGCTTGCCGGCCAGGCTGCGCAGGGCGTCGCCGTTGGCGCTGCGCAGCGCGTAGGGCACCGGCAGCTCGGCGCCGTGCAGCACGTCGAGCAGTTCGATGAAGAACGGCAGATCCTGCGACGGACCGCGCTCGATCAGCGTGAGGACGAACTCGCCGTGCTCCAGGCTGACAAAGAAATTGCTGTTCTCGCTACCCGCGGCGATTCCCTGGAAACTTTTCAGGCGCCCGAGTCCGTAGGGCGCGAGGAAGGTTTCCAGCTGCGGCTGTTCGAGCGGCGTGAATACCGACATCAGCGTCCTACCATTTGAAGATTTCCCAGGCCGGAATCAGCATGTCGGGCTGGTCCGAGCGGATGAAGTTGCCGTCGCTGCCGTCGGCGCGCACCAGGAAGTACGGCTTGCCATGCTTGGGGGTGATCTTGATCGCGTAGAGAAAGCCGTTCTGGCGGTATTCCTGCACGGTCTTGTCGCCGTCCTGGCGAATGGTCACCTCGGGGTCGGCATCGGGCCGTTCCTGGGCGATCGCCGCCAGGGGCAGACAAGCCAGCAGGCCAGTCAGCAGGTAGGTGGGTGCGCGCATGTTAACCTTCCTTCTTTAACGTCAACGGTCCGGTCATTCTAACCCGGCCCTATGCAAAAGGTTGGTCCCACGCATGTCCCAAGCCCCCCTCGTCCTGGTGGACGGCTCGTCCTACCTGTACCGCGCCTTCCACGCCCTGCCGCCGCTGGCCACCTCCAAAGGCATGCAGACCGGCGCGGTGAAGGGCGTGCTGAACATGCTCAAGAGCCTGCGCAAACAGTATCCGGACAGCCCCTTCGCGGTGGTTTTCGATGCCAAGGGCGGCACCTTCCGCGACGCCATCTTTGCCGACTACAAGGCCAACCGGCCGCCGATGCCCGATGACCTGCGCGACCAGGTCGAGCCGCTGCACGCCAGCGTTCGCGCGCTGGGCTTCCCGCTGCTGTGCGTCGAAGGCGTCGAAGCCGACGACGTGATCGGCACGCTGGCGCGCCAGGCCGCCGGCGAAAAACGCGACGTGGTGATTTCCACCGGCGACAAGGACATGGCGCAACTGGTCTGCCCGCACGTCACCCTGGTCAACACCATGACCGGGCTGGTGATGGACCCGGCCGGCGTGGTCGAGAAGTTCGGTATCGGCCCCGAGCTGATCATCGACTACCTGGCGCTGATGGGCGACAAGATCGACAACATCCCCGGCGTGCCCGGCGTTGGCGAAAAAACCGCGGTGGGCCTGCTGGCCGGCATCGGTGGCGGGCTGGATGTGATCTACGCCAACCTCGGAAAGGTCGCCGAGCTGCCGCTGCGCGGAGCCAAGTCGCTGGCCGCCAAGCTCGAAGAGCACAAGGAGATGGCCTACCTCTCCTACGAGCTGGCGACCATCAAGCTGGACGTGCCGCTGAACATCGAGATCGACTCGCTGCACCCCGGCGAGCCCGATCGCGAGGCGCTCGCCGCGCTCTACGGGGCGCTGGAATTCAAGAGCTGGCTGGAAGACCTGCAGCGCGAAGCGAAGGCCCGGAAGCTCGAGCAGCCCGCCAGCGGTGGTCTGTTCGACGCGCCGGACGTGCCGCCGCCAGGCAGCGATCACCTGCAGGCGGAAGTGTCGCAGCAGTACGAAACCATTCTCGACCAGGCGCGGTTCGACGCCTGGCTGAAGAAGCTGGAGGCCGCCGAGCTGTTCGCCTTCGACACCGAGACCACCAGCATCAATGCGCAGGTCGCCGAGCTGGTCGGGGTGTCCTTCGCGGTGACGCCGTTCGAGGCCGCCTACGTGCCCCTGGCGCATTCCTACATGGGCGTGCCGGCACAGCTCGACCGCGACGCCGTGCTGCGCGCGCTCAAACCGCTGCTCGAAGACCCGAACAAGGCCAAGGTCGGCCAGCACGCCAAGTACGACATCAACGTGCTGGCCAACGCCACGGTGCCGATCGAGGTGCGCGGCGTGGCCTTCGACACCATGCTCGAGTCCTACGCGCTGGACGCCACGGCGACCCGTCACGACATGGACAGCCTGGCGCAGCGCTACCTCGAGCACGAAACCATCCGTTTCGAGGACATCGCCGGCAAGGGCGCCAAGCAACTGACCTTCGACCAGATTTCCCTCGAGCAGGCCGGCCCCTACGCGGCCGAGGACGCCGACGTCGCCCTGCGCCTGCACCAGACACTCTGGGGAAAGCTGCAGGCCACGCCGTCGCTGGCGGGCGTGCTGCGCGACATCGAGATGCCGCTGGTGCCGGTGCTGGCGCGCATCGAGCGCAACGGTGCGCTGGTCGACGCCAACCTGTTGGGCCGCCACAGCCTGGAACTGGGCGAGAAGATGGTCGCGCTGCAACGCGAAGCCTTCGAGCTGGCCGGCGAGGAGTTCAACCTCGGCTCGCCCAAGCAGCTCGGCACCATCCTCTATGAAAAGCTCGGCCTGCCGGTGATCAGCAAGACCGCCACCGGCCAGCCGTCGACCGCCGAAGCGGTGCTCGCCGAACTGGCCGAGCAGGATTACCCGCTGCCCAAGGTGATCATGCAGTACCGCACCCTGAGCAAGCTCAAGAGCACCTACACCGACCGCCTGCCGGAACAGATCAATCCGCGTACCGGGCG
>NZ_DJTK01000081.1:106724-131494 GCF_002438225.1 Pseudomonas sp. UBA6310
CAGAACATCCCGATCCGCACCGCCGAGGGGCGGCGCATCCGCCAGGCGTTCATCGCCGCGCCCGGCTACAGGCTGCTGGCGGCGGACTACTCGCAGATCGAGCTGCGCATCATGGCCCACCTGGCGCAGGACGAAGGGTTGCTGCACGCCTTCCGCAACGACCTCGACGTGCACCGCGCGACGGCCGCCGAAGTCATGGGCGTGAGCCTGGACGAAGTGACCAACGAGCAGCGGCGCAGCGCCAAGGCGATCAACTTCGGGCTGATCTACGGCATGAGCGCCTTCGGCCTGGCCAAGCAGATCGGCGTCGACCGCAAGCAGTCGCAGGCCTACATCGACCGCTACTTCACCCGCTATCCGGGCGTGCTCGCCTACATGGAACGCACCCGCGAGCAGGCCAGCGACCAGGGCTACGTGGAGACGCTGTTCGGCCGGCGCCTGTACCTGCCGGAAATCCACGCGAAGAACCAGGGCCTGCGCAAGGCGGCCGAACGCACGGCGATCAACGCGCCGATGCAGGGCACGGCGGCGGACATCATGAAGCGCGCGATGGTGGCGGTGCAGGCCTGGCTGGACGAATCCGGGCTGGACGCCCGGGTGATCCTGCAGGTGCACGATGAACTGGTGCTGGAAGTGCGCGAAGACCTGATCGACACGGTTCGCGACAAGGTCCGCGCGCTGATGAGCGGCGCCGCGACGCTCGACGTGCCGCTGCTGGTGGAGGCCGGCGTCGGCGCCAACTGGGACGAAGCGCACTGATTCCAGGCCCGGGTTCGCGCCCCGGGCGGGAACTTTTTCCGGAGCTGGCCGGTCACAGATTCTGAATGGGTGAAGCCGTTCAATGCTCCTTGTTGTGTTTTAGTGTTGGCAGATATCTGGACCCCGCCCTAGCGGTCCGGACTTAAACCTCGAACTTCTCCCTCCCCATACGAAGTTCGAGGTTTTTTTTCGCGCGCATTTCGACCACGGCCTATTCCTCAGGCTGGTCGTCCCCTTCCTCGTCGTCCAGCAGCCCCAGCCATTGCGCAAGCACCAGCTGCGCCTCCTCGATGCCCTGGCGTTTGGGCGCCGAGAACAGCTGGATGCTCACCACGTCCTTGCCCCAGCCCTGCTGGATATCGCGCTGCACCTTGAGCAGGGCGTTCTTTGCCGCGCCGTAGGCGAGCTTGTCGGCCTTGGTCAGCAGGATGTGCATCGGCATGCGGCTGGCGGTGGCCCAGTCGAGCATCATCCGGTCGAAGTCGGTGAGCGGATGGCGGATGTCCATCATCAGGATCAGCCCGGCCAGGCTGTTGCGGCTGCTCAGGTAGGCTTCCAGGTGTTTCTGCCAGTGCTGCTTGAGCGGGATCGGCACCTTGGCGTAGCCGTAGCCGGGCAGGTCGACCAGGCGCCGATGCTCGTCGAGGCTGAAGAAGTTCAGCAACTGGGTACGCCCCGGTGTCTTCGAGGTGCGCGCCAGGCTGGCATGGGTGAGGGTGTTCAGCGCGCTCGACTTGCCGGCATTGGAGCGCCCGGCGAACGCCACTTCCAGACCTTCGTCCGCAGGACATTGGTCGACTTTTGCTGCGCTGATGAGGAAGGCGGCCTGTTGGCACAGACCGAGAATCGGGTTCTTGAATGACATGGGTTTTCCAGAGTGCGACCGGGTGTCGCAGGAGGCGGTTTCGTTTCCGTTTCGGCGACGCCAGTATATAATGCCGCAGATTTTGTGTGCGCTTTCATCCTGTTGCACGGGGGTGAGTTCACGTCGATCCATGGATTCGCGCGACAAGACGCGAACCTCATGGCGGTCTCGCTGTATGCCGCCTCGCGGGTTGTGCATGGACTGCAAAGCCGAGGCTTGTCTGGTCCCATTTGTGCGCCATGAGCCCGGTCCATAACTCTTTCAACCTTAGCCGTAATTGGATTAGCTGATGAACAAAGTACTCGTGAGTCTGCTGTTGACCCTGGGCATCACCGGTATGGCCCACGCTGCGGGTGATGCCGCTGCCGGCCAGGGCAAGGCCGCTGTCTGTGGTGCCTGCCATGGTGCGGACGGCAACAGCCCTGCGCCCAACTTCCCGAAGCTGGCTGGCCAGGGTGAGCGCTACCTGCTGAAGCAGTTGAAAGACATCAAGGCCGGCACCTCGCCGACCGCCGAACCGGGTACCGGCCGCAAGGTGCTGGAGATGACCGGGTTGCTGGAGGGCTTCAACGATCAGGATCTGGCCGACATCGCCGCCTATTTCTCCAGCCAGAAGATCGCCATCGGCGCTGCCGATCCGGCGCTGGTCAAGCAGGGCGAGGCGCTGTTCCGGGGTGGCAAGGTAGCTGACGGCATGCCGGCGTGCACCGGTTGCCATTCGCCCGACGGCAGCGGCAACTTCGCCGCCGGCTTCCCGCATCTCGGTGGCCAGCATGCCGCCTATGTCGCCAAGCAGTTGACCGACTTCCGCGAAGGCAATCGCACCAACGACGGCGACACCATGATCATGCGCGGTATCGCCGCCAAGCTCAGCAACAAGGATATCGAAGCGGTATCCAGCTACATCCAGGGTCTGCACTGACGCCGGCCGAAGGGTAGGAAAAAGGGTGGCGATGGCCACCCTTTTTCGTTTCCGGCGCCGCTACAATAGCTCGAACCCGAACCGTTTCCCTCGGTCGAAGCCAGGCCCGCCGTGGGCGGCTATGAAACCCAAGGAGTCATGCATGCGTAACCTGATCCTCAGCGCCGTTTTCGCCACCGCGGGTCTGATCGGCGGGCTCGCCCAGGCCGCCGAGCCGGAGGCTGGCAAGCAGTACGTCGAGCTGAGCAACCCGGTACCGGTATCCAAGCCCGGCAAGATCGAAGTGGTCGAGCTGTTCTGGTACGGCTGCCCGCACTGCTACCAGTTCGAGCCTACGATCACCCCGTGGGCGAAGAAGCTGCCGGACGACGTGAACTTCGTTCGCGTACCCGCCATGTTCGGTGGCGTGTGGAACGTGCACGGCCAGCTGTTCATTACCCTCGAAGCCATGGGCGTGGAAGCCAAGGTGCATGACGCCGTGTTCGCCGCGATCCACAAGGAAGGCAAGAAGCTTGCCGACGAAGACGAGATGGCCGACTTCCTCGCCGACCAGGGTGTCGACAAGGAAGCCTTCCTGAAGACCTTCAACTCCTTCGGCGTGAAGAGCCAGATGGAGAAGGACAAGAAGCTGGCCATGGCCTACCAGATCACCGGTGTGCCGACCATGGTCGTGAATGGCAAGTACCGTTTCGACCTGGGCACCGCGGGTGGCCCGGAGCAAACGCTGAAACTGGCCGACTTCCTGATCGAGAAGGAGCGTGCCGCACGTTGAGCGGCGCGCGCGGGAGCGTGGCATGTTGCGGCGCTGGAGTTCCGAACGCGCGGTCAGCCTGTGCAATGCGCAGGTCAACCCGCATTTTCTCTCGTCCAACGGCCTGCCGGCTGACGGACGCCTGCGCCTGCTCAGCTTCAATATCCAGGTCGGAATCAGCACCGCCCGTTATCACCACTACCTGACCCGCAGCTGGCAGCACCTGCTGCCGCACGGCGGACGGGCGCTGAACCTGCAGCGCATCGGCGCGCTGCTCGATGGTTACGACCTGGTGGCCCTGCAGGAAGTCGATGGCGGCAGCCTGCGCTCGGGCTACGTCAACCAGGTCGAACACCTTGCCCGGCTGGGCAAGTTTCCCTACTGGTACCAGCAGCTCAACCGCAACCTCGGACGATTCGCCCAGCACAGCAACGGGTTGCTCAGCCGGCTGAACCCCAGCCAGCTCGAAGACCACCCGCTGCCCGGCCCGCCCGGTCGCGGCGCGATTCTCATGCGCTTCGGCGAAGGCGAGGACGCGTTGGTCGTGGTGATGATGCACCTGTCGTTGGGGCCGAAGACGCGATCCCGCCAACTCGCCTACATCCGCGAGCTGATCGGCGGCTATCGCCACCAGGTCCTCATGGGCGACATGAACACCCTCGCCGCCGACCTGATCGAACATTCGCCGCTGCGTGATCTCGGGCTGCTGGCGCCGCAGGTCGAGGCGACCTTCCCGAGCTGGCGCCCGGTGCGTTGCCTGGACCACATCCTGCTCAGCCCCGGCCTCGCTCTCGAACGGGTGGAAGTGCTGAGCCAGGCCATTTCCGACCACTTGCCGGTCGCCGTCGAAATCCGCCTGCCGAGCAGCCTCGGTGGCGATTCTGCGCTGGTGCCGCGTCCGTCCACACCGGTGGAACCATGAGCGACGATCTTCAGCGCTGGAAAGACAAGTACCTGGAAAGCCTCGAGCAGCAGGAGCGGCTCGAGAAGCGCTGGGAGGTTCGCCTCGATCTGCTGCGCCGCGGCCTGGTGCGCAGCAGCCTCGCCGCCGAGGGCAGCGACCGCGGCGTCGACCAGTGCATGCAGGAGTTGCGCGAGATCGTTCGTCGCGATGACTTCGATGCCAGCCTGGCGGCGCTGATTCCGCGCCTGGAAAAGGCCGTGCTCGATTCCGAGCGCCGCCGCGGGGAACGCGTCGGCCAGCTCAACGGCGCGCTGGCCTCGCTGGTTACCCAGTTGCAGCAGCTGCCATTGCCCCGCGACGTGCGCAAGGCGTTGAAGCGGTTCGCCCGTGGCATCGAAGAGCGCGCCGGGCAAACACGCGAGTTGCCGGCGCTGATGATCGAACTCAGCGACCTGCAACGCCAGGCGCTGACCCAGCTGGAAAACGACGAGAAGGAGCGTCCCGGCCTGTTGCAGCGGTTGTTCGGCACGCGTGACCCCGTCGATGCGGCCGATACCGATGAAGGGCCGGTCGAGAGTCCGCCGCGTGCTCCTGGCGAGCCTGCCGCGGAGGCCACTGTCGCGCCGCAGCCGATTTCCGCCGGGGGCGCGGCGCTCGCGGATGAGCTTACGGCGCCGTCTGCCGAAGAGTCCCTGCCGCTGGTCGAACCGGATGCCGAGGCGGTCGCCCAGGCGCTGCCGGCCCAGCCGAAAGTGACCGCGGGAGTCGGCCTTCCGCGCATGCACCTCGACAGCCTGCCGATGGCCGCCGCGATACTCGAGCCGGCCGATCCCGCCTATGCGCTGCCGGCGCAGAGCGAGCCGGCCTATATCGTCATCGCGGCGCGGGTCGAGGCGATCCTGCTGGGCATGCTCGACGAACTGCCGTTGCCCGAGAGCCATCACGCGCAGTCCGCGGCGCTCGCCGAGCGGATTCGCGGCGGCCTCAACTGGTATGAGCTGGTTCCGGCGCTGGAGGACCTGGCCGTGCTGATGCAGGCCGTGGTCGGCAGCGGGCAGCACGAGTTCGAGGTGTATCTCCGGCAGCTCAACGAGCGCCTGGCGAGCTTCCAGGGCAGCCTGGTGGACGCCCAGGAGGGTTACGTCGATGGCCTGGCGTCTGCGCGCGAGCTGGACAGCGACTTGCGCCAGCAGGTCACCGGACTGCACAGCAGCGTGCAGGAAGCGAACGATCTGTCCGGCCTCAAGCAGGTGATCGAAAGCCGCCTCGAAGGGCTGCTCCATACCATGGACGAGTACCAGCGCCAGCGCGACCAGCGCGAGGAGCAGATCGCCGGCCGGCTGCAGACGCTGGTCGAGCGGGTCGCCAGCATGGCTCAGGAAGCCAAGGGCTTTCGCGAGAACCTCGAAGAGCAGCGGCAGAAGGCGCTGGTCGACGCGCTCACCGGTCTACCCAACCGGGCGGCGTGGAACGAGCGTCTGGAAATCGAGGGCGCGCGCTGGCAACGCTATGGGGGCGAGCTGCTGATGGCGGTGCTGGATATCGACCACTTCAAGCGGATCAACGACGAGTATGGCCACCTCGCCGGTGACAAGGTGCTGAAGATCATCGCCGGCGAGTTGGCCAAGCGGGTGCGGGTGACCGATTTCATCGCGCGCTTCGGCGGTGAGGAGTTCGTGCTGCTGATGCCTTCCACGCCGATGGAAGGCGGGCTCAAGCTGCTCGACGTCCTGCGCACGGCCATCGAGGCCTGTCCGTTCCACTTCAAGGGGCAACCGGTAACGATCACGTTGTCCGGCGGTCTTGCCGCGTATAACGCGGGCGAGGTCGCCGAACAGGTCTTCGAGCGCGCAGACCAGGCGCTGTATCGCGCCAAGCGTGGTGGGCGCAATCGTATCGAGAACGAGCGCTATGACGCCTGCAACGACTCCTTGTCCTCATTGGGTACGCCGTAGAACTGCTCCTCGGCATTGGGCAGGTAGTCGGTCCAGGATTCCGGGACTTTCGACAGGCGTGGATAGTCGATCATCTCCAGTTGCAGCAAGGGCAGCAGGAACGGCGTGTGCCGCAGCTGCGGCGAAACCACGCGCAATTCCGGCAGCCACAGGCTGACGTAGGTGCCCTCCGGATCGAGGTCGCGCGCCTTGCGCAGGGCGTTGAAGGTGTCGCTGCGCTTCGGATCGCTGGCGTAACCGGCGATGTAGGCCCAGTTGCCCCAGCTGCTCGCCGGGTCGTAATCGAGCTGGTGTTCCTCGAACCAGGCGGCGCCGTGGCGCCAGTCCTGCTTCAGGTCGTGAACCAGGTAACTGGCGACGATCTGCCGGCCGCAGTACGACATGAACCCGGTGTCGGCCAGTTCGCGCATGTTGGCATCGACGATCGGCATCCCGGTGCGTCCCTGGCACCACTGCTGGAAGCGTTCGTCGATCTTGTCCGGCGCGCGAGCGGTCGCTTTCACGCCGCCGGGCTCGAACAACGCCTGGCCGTGGCGCTCCAGGGTCAGGCGGAAGAATTCGCGCCAGAGCAGTTTCTGCCACAGGCAGTGGGTGGACTCGTTGCGGCCGTAGCGCGATTCGTGGCGACGCAGCTCGGCCGCGACCCGCCTCGGCGACAGGCTGCCGTTGGCCAGCCAGGGCGAGAGCTTCGAGGAGTACTCGGTGCCGATCAGCCCGTGGCGGTTTTCGATGTAGTTGCGCACACCCTGGCGTTCCCAGAGGTAGTCGCGCAGGCGCGATTGCGCCGCCGGCTCGCCACCGGCGAAGGGGAAGGCGCTGTTCGGCACGCTGAGCGGCTCGCCCAGGCCCAGTTGCGACAGCGTGGGCATCGGCAGCAGCATGTCCTGCGCCGCCTGCGGGAAGACCGGCAGGCTGCGCGGCACCGGACGTGGCTGGAACACCGGCAGGCGCTGCTCGACGACCCGGCAGAACTCGCTGTAGACCTGCGGCATCTGCTCCAGGCCCTTGAGCAGCTCTTCCATGCGGAACAGCGAGTTGCCCTGGAATTCACGCAGGCGCACATGGCCCAGGCGCGAACGCACCTCCGCCAGCTGGGTGAGCTCTTCCGGTGCGATCTCTTCCAGCGTCAGCACTTCCTGGATATCCAGGCGCTGGACCAGATCGGGAATCACGTCTTCGGGATGGCCGGGCAACAGCAGTAGCCGCGATCCCAACGCGCGCAGCGAGTTGTCCAGGGCGGTGATGCTTTCGAGAAGAAAACGGGCGCGATGAACGCCCAGGCGACGCGCGCCCAGCGGTCCGCTCCTGACCCACTTGGGGTCCAGGATGAACACCGGGATCAGTTCGTCCGCCTCCATGCCCGCCCACAACGCCGGATGGTCATCGAGCCTGAGATCCTGTTTGAACCAGAGCAATGCGCGGCGCATACGTTCGTCGTCCTTAGCTGATCAGCGCGCGAGTTCGTCGCAAACGCCGCTTCGCTGAAATAGAGCTTCTATAACAGCCTGGTGTTCCGCGGCAAACAACCGCATCCGCCGAGCGGCACGTGGAAATGCCAAAAGGTCGAGGTTTTTGCCGGGGATGCCGTTTCGAGCGTTCGCCCGGAAAGCTGCCGGGGCGCCTTAGAGTGGTTATGCTGTTCGACTCTTTTCACTGTCGCCGTCGTTTCGCCATGAAGTGTTCAGCCGTTTTGCTTGCCCTTTTCCTTCTCGCCGGTTGCAGCAGCGGCCCGCGCCTCGACACCTCGTTCACCTCGACGGGGCAGAACAGCCGCATCCAGTACGTGGTGGTCCACTACACCTCCGTCGATCTGCCACGCTCGCTGGCCATGCTGACCCAGGGCGAGGTCAGTGCGCATTACCTGATCAGCACCAGCCCGGTGAAAACCTATCGCCTGGTGGATGAGAATCGCCGCGCCTGGCACGCCGGTGTCAGCCAGTGGCAGGGGCGTACCTGGCTCAACGCCAGCAGTATCGGCATCGAGCTGGTGAACCCGGGCTTCGAGGAGCAGCCGGACGGTACCTTGCGCTGGATTCCCTACGACGATGCGCAGATCGATGCGCTGATCGTGCTGCTCAAGGACATCGTCAAGCGCCACGACCTGCCGCTGGGCAGCATCATCGGCCACAGCGATATCGCGCCGCAGCGCAAGACCGACCCGGGGCCGATGTTTCCGTGGAAGCGCCTGGCCGATGCCGGGCTGGTGCCCTGGCCGGACGCGGGCCTGGTGGCGCGCTATCAGGCCCAGTTCGCGCAGGCGTTGCCGTCGGTGCTCTGGTGGCAGCAACAGCTCGCCGTGCAGGGCTACGAAGTGCCCCAGCACGGCGTGCTGGACGGTCCCACGCGCAAGGTGATCGGGGCGTTTCAGATGAAGTACCGGCCGACCCGCTTCGACGGCGAGCCGGACGCGCAGACCGCCGCGCTGCTGCTCAGCCTGAACCAGGCGCGCGCGCGGCCCTGAGTGGCCTCAGATCGGCAGCGCCAGATAGAACACCGTGCCCTGGCCGAGGCGCGAGTGCACGCCGAGGCGGCCGCCGTGCAGCCGCGCGATTTCCTTGCACAGCGCCAGGCCGAGACCGGCGCCGCCCTGCTTGCGGCCGATCTGCACGAAAGGCTCGAAAATCCGCGATTGCTGGCTGTAGGGAATGCCCTCGCCGGTGTCCTCCACGCTGAGAATCACCCGCTCGCCATGGCGCCGTGCCTGCAGGCGAATGCTGCCGCCGGCAGGCGTATAGCGCAGGGCGTTGTCGAGCAGGTTGTCGAATACCCGTTCCATCTGCGGACGATCGATCTGCACGGTGGGCAGCGGCAACTGCATGTCCAGCTCCAGCGACACCTGCTGCTCGGCGGCCTGGCCAGCGAAGCGCAGGCGGACGTTTTCCAGCAGCTCGCCGACATCGCAGGGGCGTAGCTCCAGCTTCTGCTGTCCGCTCTGGTAGCGCGAGAAATTCAGCAGGTCGTTGATCAGGCGGACCAGTCGGCGCATCTCCTCGTCGACCGTCTGGATCAGATCGCTCTCGCGGCTCTCCGGGCCGAATTTCAGGCGCTCGCGGAGCAGGCCGAAGGCCATGTGCATGCCGGTGACCGGAGTGCGCAATTCGTGGGAGGCGCGCAGGACGAACTCGTTGCGCACCCGCTCGAAGGCGCGCTGGCTGGTCACGTCGCGCAGGATCAGCACCGCGCCCACCGTGCGGCCCTGGGCATCGCTGATGTTCGACAGACGCCAGGCGAGCAGCCGGGTCTCGCCGCCAGCCTCTATCACCAGGTCGTCCTGCGGTGCCTCCAGCGGCTGGTCGCCGAGTACCTTGTGCACGGCATCGTCCAGGGCCGGCTGGTTGAGTGCCTCGCCCAGGCTGAGGCCGATGTGCTCGTTGCTCCAGGCCAGCTGGCGCTGGGAGACCGGGTTGGCGTGTTCGATCTGACCGCGCTGGTCGATGATCAGAAGACCGTCGTCGATGCTGTCGAGCAGGGCCTGCAGGCGCTGCTGGCCGCGCAGCAGGGCCTCGACGTTGGTTTCCTTGAGCTCGCGCAGCGCTTCGGTCATCAGGCCGAAGCGGCGGATCAGGGTGGACATTTCGGCGATCGGCGACACCGGCAGGACCACGTTGAAGTCGCCCTGACCAATCTGGTCGGCGGCTTTCGACAGGCCCTCGATCGGCGCGCTGAAACGCCGCGCGAAGCTGTGCGCGGTGATGTAGCCGAGCACCAGCACGGCCAGGCCGATCAGGCCGAGCAGGATGGCGATCAGGATCGAGCGGTTGCGTGCGTGTGCGCCTTCGCTGCGCATGTCGCCCAGGGCGTCCTGCTGCATCTTTACCAGGTGATCGCGCAGCTGGGTGTAGGCCTTGCTGAACGCCGGATTGCCGGTGAAGCCCTGGAGCGGCTGGCCAGGCTGGTCGAGGAAGGCGTTGTAGGCGTCGAACTCGTCGCGCGCGAGCTGCAATTGCTCGACATCCGGACCCTTGGCGTTGTGCTTGATGGCATCGTCCAGGGTGCGCTGGAAATCGCTGCGGATCTGCTCCAGCCTCTGCGTCTGCACCGGCCGCTCCAGCAACAGCGCCAGCTGGTTGCCGAGGTTCTGGCGAAGCTGCTGGGCGACTTCGATGACCACGAAGTTGCTGCGGATCAGCTGGTCCTGCGACTGCGCCATCTGGATCACGCTGAATACGCCCAGGCACAGGCCGAGCAGGGCCAGGGTCATCAGCGAGGAAATGCCCAGGAACAGCCGGGCACGCAGATTCATGATGGCTTTCATAGGCCGTACTGTTTGCGCTTCCGATACAGCGTCGAGGCGTCGATGCCCAGGGTTCTGGCGGCCTGGTCGAGGGTCTCGCTGGTGGCCATCACCGCGGCGATGTGGGCTTTCTCCAACTGTTCCAGGCTCAGCGATTCACCAACGCGCGGCGCGCTGTTGCCACCGCTGTGGGTGCTCATGCCGAGGTGACTGACTTCGACGTATTCCTGCGGGCAGATGATGCTGGCGCGCTCGATCACGTTGCGCAGCTCGCGCACGTTGCCGGGCCACGAATAGCTGGTCAGCGCATCGCTGGCCTCGGCGCTGAAGGCGCGCGCCGGGCGGCCGTAGCTCTTGACGAACTGCGAGAGGAAGCTCTCCGCCAGTTGCAGCACGTCTTCCGGGCGCTCGCGCAGCGGCGGCAGGTTAAGGGTGATGACGTTGAGGCGGTAGAGCAGGTCTTCGCGGAAGCGTCCCTCGCGGACCATGTCCTCGAGGTTCAGGTTGGTCGCGGCGAGAATGCGCACGTCGGCGCGGCGGGTCACCGGATCGCCGACGCGCTCGTATTCCTTGTCCTGGATGAAACGCAGCAGCTTGGGCTGGAGGATCAGCGGGAAATCGCCGATCTCGTCGAGGAACAGCGTGCCACCGTCCGCCTGGCTGACCCGGCCGAGGGTGTTCTCGGTGGCGCCGGTGAAGGCACCGCGGTTATGGCCGAACAGCTCGCTTTCCATCAGCTCGGCGGACAGCGACGGGCAGTTGATGGTAACGCAGGTCTTTTTCGCCCGGCGGCTCCAGCCGTGAATGGCGCGGGCCAGTTCGCCCTTGCCGGTGCCGGATTCGCCGAGGATCAGGATGTTGGCGTCGGTATCGGCGACCTGGCGCGCGGTTTCCAGCACTTTCATCATCGCCGGGCTGTTCGAGCCCAGGCCGTTGCTGCGCTGGCGCACTTCGCCTTCCAGGGCTTCCAGGCGGGCGGCGAGCTGGCGGACTTCCAGTTGCTTGGCCGCGGCGAGGCGCAACTGGTCGGGGCTGCACGGCTTCACCAGGTAGTCCGCCGCGCCCAGCTGCATGGCGTCCACCGCGGTATCGATCGCCGAGTGGGCGGTGACGATCACCACGCGCATCCACGGCGCCTGTACCTTCATCTGTTGCAGCACGTCGAGCCCGTTGTCCTCGCCCAGGCGCAGGTCGAGGAAGCACAGGTCGAACACCTGCCGTTGCAACAGCGAGTCGGCCTGCGCCGCGCTGTTGGCGGTGGCCACGGTGTAGCCCTCGTCTTCCAGGCAGTAACGGAAGGTGCGCAGGATGGCCGCCTCGTCATCCACCAGGAGAATGCGGCCGCTGGCCTCGATCTTGTTTTCCACTTTCATACTCCCCGTTCAACGCGCTCGGCTATGTCCCGGATGCGCTCGATGCGCATCGCAGCGGCTGCTTTTTTCTCGTTTTCTGCAGCTCGGCGTCTGCTTAGTCCCGAAATTGCCGTGCAAGTTGCACGGTCGATAGTGCCTTATCCTGCAGCGTGCATGAAGATAACTTCCTCTGTCTTGCCAAGCTATTGAATAGTAAAGAGATTTAATTGGCAGGGCGTGGCATGTCGATTGCGACCACAAGGCCGAATGGAGCGATTCATCCCTCGCTCGACCTGGCCCGGTCACGCGACACCCTCCGCCCGCTGCGGCGACCCATGAGATCCGGGCCTGTTCCGCGCCTGCCTGGCGCTTTCTCCGGAGAACGGCCATGAACGACAAGACCCACACCCTCAACGAGCTCATCGAGATCACCCGTGATGGCGAGCGCTTCTACCGCCATGCCCTGAGCGAAGTGAAAAGTCCCGAACTGCTACAGGTGTTCGAGGAGATGGCGCAGGTTAAGAGCGCCGTCATCCAGGCGCTGGCGGTGAAGGTGTCGGCCAATGAAGAGCATCCCGCGCAGGGCGGCACGTTGTTCGGCAGGTTCCGCGAAGCCTACGCCGACGCGCGTGCCGGCATGGCCTCGGACAAGGACGCGACCTATGTCACCCAACTCGAGGCCACCGAGGACCGCATCCTCGCGGCCTACGAAGACGCGCTCAAGGACGCGGACGTGGACGTCCAGGCGCTGCTTGGCCTCGAGCTGCCGAAGCTCCGTGCCTGCCACGCGCGCATGAGCGCGCTGAGGAAGAGCCTTGCCTGACTGCGACATTCGGGCACGGATGCCCGATTGCTGTAAGACCTTGCAAAACGCACGAAGGGAAAATGGACCATCGTGCAGATTGCCACCGAAAGCCCTTGAATACGTTAAATAAGTTATTGATTTTAAAGGATAAAAAAACGAATTGCAGATGGCACGGCGGCTGCAATGTTAGTCACAGACGAAATTGAAACGCGCTGGAAACCAGTCGCTCGGAGGAATCAGGATGAACAACCAACTGCTCAAGTCGCCCCTCTCCAAAGGACTGTTCGCCGTAGCCGCGTTGGTGTTGATCCAAGTGACCGAAAAACCGCAGACCGCCGCCGTTCAGGCTCCCGGTCTGGCCGTGGTCGAGACGCCGTGGGGTCAGGTGCAGCGTCTGCAACCGTCCCTCCAGGTGGAGGCTCAGGTTGCGCAGCAGTACACCCGGGAATCGCTGCAGCCCGCCACGCAGCCTTCTGCTCGCGAAAGCCAGCAGATCTGGAACGAACTGCCGAAGCAGGAAAGCTACGTTTTCTAACCGACGGACATCGCTGGCAGAGCGGCGAAAAGGAGATGGACATGTGGATTCTTGCTTTTGTGATCACTGCCCTGCTGTTCCTGGGATTGATGATGAGTTGTGCACTCGTGGTCGGCCAGGCGCTGTTGGAGAGTCATTACGTCAATGACCGCGAAGAAACCGTAACCGCGTCCGGACATACCCCCGAGGTCGTCTGAGCGCTAGCAACATCAAAAACGAGAAAGAGGAAAATCCTATGTTGAGCTGGGCCATAACCTTCCTGATCATCGCCATCATCGCTGGTGTTCTCGGCTTCGGTGGTATTGCCGGCACTGCTACTGGAATCGCTAAGATCCTGTTCATCCTGTTCCTGGTGTTGTTCGTGGCTTCGTTCATCTTCGGGCGCATGCGCGGGCCGCGCTAACCCGGACTTGGAATGCCCGATTGCCCGGCCGAGTCCGGCAATCGAGAGAATCGCGACTCATGGAAGGAGTCGCCCGCTGAGCGAAAGGGAATTCATCGATCAGCGAAACGGCTGGCCTTCAGCCGTTACTCATCCGACAGCGGATGTGATCAGGGGGCCGGGTTGCTCTGGATGTTGTGAATTCGGAGCGACCTAGGGGTACAGCGAGTACTCCCGTTCGCGGGCCGGATCAGGCGAAGCTGCGCCGGAGTCGTCAATCGACTCCGGCGGGCAGCTCAATCTTGCTTGTGTACAGGCCGTTCGGCCGCTTCCCGCCTCTTTTACTGCAACCTCACCGTCAGCTTCGCTACGTGCGCGCCCTGGAATTTCGCCAGGCTGAGCTCCTTCTCGCTCGGTTTGCGCGAGCCATCCGGCCCGGCGATGGTGGCCGCGCCGTAGGGCGAGCCGCTGCGCACTTCGCTGATGTCCGAAAGCTCCGGCGCGCTGTAGGGCAGGCCGACGATCAACATGCCGTGGTGTGCCAGCGTGTTCCAGAACGAGGTGATGGTGGTCTCGGTGCCCGCGCCCGTGCCGGTCGAGGTGAACACGCTGCCGATCTTGCCGATCAACGCGCCCTTCGCCCAAAGCCCGCCGGTCTGGTCGAGGAAGGTACGCATCTGCCCGGCCATGTTGCCGAACCGCGTCGGGCTGCCGAACAGGATGGCGTCGTAGTCGGCCAGCTCCTGCGGCATGGCGAGCGGTGCAGCCTGGTCGAGCTTGGCGCCGGCCTGCCGGGCGAGGTCCTCGGGCATGGTTTCCGCCACCCGCTTGAGCGTCACCTCCACGCCCTCGACGCTGCGCGCGCCCTGCGCGACGGCTTCGGCCATCTGCTCGATGTGGCCATACATGGAGTAGTAGAGCACCAGGATTTTCTTCATCTTTCGGTTCCTCGCGTGATGGATGACAGCAGAACGCAAGGTAGACCATGCCGTGACCGCGGAGTGTCGCGCCGCTATCATCCAGCCTCCTGTTTGTGCGGAGGTCTGCATGCTCAACGGCTTATGGCTGGGCTTTTTCGTGGTGGCGGCCGTTTCCGCGCTTGGGCGCTGGCTGCTCGGCGGCGATGCGGCGGTGTTCGCCGCGCTGGTGGAAAGCCTGTTCGCCATGGCCAAGCTGTCGGTCGAGGTGATGATCCTGCTGTTCGGCACGCTGACGCTGTGGCTGGGCTTCCTGCGTATCGCCGAGCAGGCCGGGCTGGTCGACTGGCTGGCGCGAATGCTCGGGCCGCTGTTCAGCCGGCTGATGCCGGAGGTGCCACCCGGCCACCCGGCGCTGGGACTGATCACCCTCAATTTCGCCGCCAACGGCCTCGGCCTGGACAACGCCGCCACGCCGATCGGCCTGAAGGCGATGCGCGCGCTGCAGGCGCTCAATCCGAGCCAGACCGTGGCGAGCAACGCACAGATTCTGTTCCTCGTCCTCAACGCCTCGTCGCTGACCCTGCTGCCGGTGAACATCTTCATGTACCGCGCGCAGCAGGGGGCGCCTGATCCGACCCTGGTGTTCCTGCCGATCCTCCTGGCGACCAGCGCCTCGACCCTGGTCGGGCTGTTCTCGGTGGCCTTCATGCAGCGCCTGAAGCTCTGGGACCCAGTGGTGCTCGCCTACCTGGTGCCGGGCGCGCTGATCCTCGGCGGTTTCATGGGCGTGCTCGCCACGCTCTCGGCCACCGCGCTGGCAGCGCTGTCGTCGTTGCTCGGCAACCTCTGTCTGTTCGGCCTGATCATGCTGTTTTTGCTGCTCGGTGCGCTGAAGCGGGTGCCGGTCTACGAGAGCTTCGTCGAGGGCGCGAAGGAAGGCTTCGACGTCGCCAGGAGCCTGCTGCCCTATCTGGTGGCGATGCTCTGCGCGGTGGGCGTGCTGCGGGCGTCCGGTGCGCTGGACATCGGCCTGGACGGGATCCGCTGGCTGGTCGGCGCGCTGGGGCTGGATGGGCGTTTCGTCGATGCGCTGCCGACCGCGCTGGTCAAGCCGTTCTCCGGCAGCGCGGCGCGGGCGATGCTGATCGAGACGATGCAGAGCCAGGGCGTCGACAGCTTCCCGGCGCTGATCGCGGCGACGGTGCAGGGCAGCACCGAAACCACCTTCTACGTACTCGCCGTGTACTTAGGCGCGGTGGGCATCCAGCGCGCGCGGCACACCGTAGGCTGCGCGCTGCTGGCGGACCTTGCCGGGGTCGTCGCGGCGATCCTGGTCTGCTACTGGTTCTTCGGCTGAACCGGCGCCCCAGGCCGTTCACGACCGGCTGAGCGTCGGCAGGCTGCCTTGGAGATGCCCGGAAGGCCCATCTATTTTCGTGTGACGCCGCCTCCCCGGGCGTTTTCGTCCGCCCGTCGGCTGGCGCTCAGTGCGCGTCGGTGCCCGCCGCCTGGGACGGGCTCGGCAACAGGGACCAGCGCCCCTCGAAGCAATCCCCACTGTCGAACAGCCGCTGCAGTTCCTGCGGCGGCTGCGGCCGACTGAACCAGTAGCCCTGGGCATAGCGGCAGCCTTCGCGGGCGAGGAAGTCCAGGTGTTCCTGCAGTTCCACGCCCTCGGCGACCACCTGCAGGCCGAGGCTGGCGCCCAGGCCGATGATCGCCCGGCTGATCGCGGTGAGCTCGGGATCGTGCGGGGTGCCGCTGATGAAGCTCTTGTCGACCTTGAGGATGTGCAGCGGGAAGCGCTTCAGGTAGCCCAGCGACGAATAGCCGGTGCCGAAGTCGTCCAGCGCCAGGCGGATGCCCAGGCTGGCCAGCTCGCGCAGGCTGGCGAGGGTCTCCGCGCTGTCTTCCATCAGCAGGCTTTCGGTGATCTCGAGAATCAGGCTGGCTGCCGGCAGGCCGGTTTCGCGGAGGATGTCGGCGACCCGCGCGGCGAAATCCATCTGCCCCAGTTGCCGGCTCGACAGGTTCACCGAACAGCGCAGGTGGGCCTGGCCGTCCAGTTGCCAGCGGCGCACCTGACGACTTGCCTCGCGCAGCACCCATTCGCCGACGCGGACGATCTCGCCGGACTCCTCCAGCGCCGGGACGAACTCCAGCGGCCCTACCAGGCGTCCCTTGTGCCGCCAGCGCACCAGCGCCTCGACGGTCTGCAGGTAGGGGTGGCCATGGTCGATGCGGCAGATCGGCTGGTAGTGCACCTCGAATTGACCCTTGGCCAGCGACTGCGACAGCGCGCTCTCCAGCTCCAGCTGGTGTTGGGCGGCGACCTGCAGCTCCTCGCTGTAGCGGGCGAACTGCGATTTGCCGGCGGCTTTGGCGCGGTACAGGGCCAGGTCGGCTGCCTGCAATGCATCCAGTGTGCGGCCCTCGTCACGCAGCGGGGCGATGCCGATGCTGGCGCTGACCACCAGTGCGTGTTCGCGCAGGTGCAGCGGATGCTGGAGGCTTTCCAGCATGCGCTGGGCGACCTGTTCGGCGTCGGCCTGCAGAGCCATGTCGTCGAGCAGCACCACGAATTCGTCGCCGCCGAAGCGGATGAGGTGGTCGCCAGGGCGCAGGCAGCGTTTCAGCCGGTGGGCGACCTCAATCAGCACGTGGTCGCCGGCGGCATGCCCGAGGCTGTCGTTGATGAGCTTGAAGCGGTCGAGGTCGATGAACATCAGCGCGGCCTGGCGGGCGCCGGCCTTGCGCTGGCGTTGCAGCGCCTGGTGCAGCAATTCGTCGAGCCGGGTACGGTTGGCCAGGCCGGTCAGCGGGTCGTGCCGGGCGGCGTGGCGGAGCTGGCTGTCGACCGCCTTGCGCTGGCTGACGTCGGTTTGCGAACCAGCCATCCGCAGGCCGCCCTGGCGGTCCCGCTCGGCCACGCCGCGGACCAGCACCCAGGCGAACTCGCCGTCGGCGCGACGAATCCGGTACTCCATGTGCAGGAACGCGGTTTCGTCGCGCAGGTGGGCATCGATGGCCTGGCGCAGCGAGGGCAGGTCGTCCGGGTGCACGCGGCTGAACCAGCCCTGGCTGCTTTCGCTGAAACTGTCGCGGCCATAGCCGAGCATGCTCGCCCAGCGCTCCGAGAGGTACAGCCGGTCGTTCACCACGTCCCAGTCCCATAGCCCGTCGTTGGCGCCACGCAGCGCGCGGGCGAAGCGCGCCTCGCTGTCTTCCAGGGCCTGGCGCTGGGCCGCGGTGTAGGTGTCGATCGCCAGCGTCATGTCGAAGAATACGGCTTTGAGCATGCTCTGGTAGAGCGCCGCGTTGGGGCTTTCGGTGAACAGTGCGTCGGTCATGCCGTCCAGATACATGCGATAGGCGCCCATGTACCACTTGAGTTCGACGCCGACGCGCTCGTGGACCAGGCCGATCTGCAGCCGCTCGCGCACGTAGTCTCGGTCGTACGGCCCCATCCACAGGCGCCGGTAGTAGTTCAACTGGCTGCGCTTGAGACGCCTGAGGGTTTCCGCGTCGTTTAGAATCCGCTGCAGCGGGTCGAACTTGACCATGTGCGCGTACAGCGCCTCGACGAAGGCCGCGTGGGGCTCCTCCATCAGGCCTGCCGAGCGGCTCAGACGCTCCGCGTCCTGTTCGTTCCAGCCAAGGAAGCGGCAGCGGTTTTCGATCTCCTGCCGATCCAGGCCGATGCGTTTCAATAAGCCTTGAAGTTCCTGTTCCGGCCTCATTTCATCCTCTCCTGGAAACTCGAGCCCCAAAAAAAAAGCGCCGCGATGGCCACCCTCTTTCGAAGGTGGCCATCGCGGCACTCTGTCTTTCAGGCCCTGAATGTCCTGCCCGGCAAAGCCGATTCCCGCTCATGCGGAACCAAGGGCGCCCTTTTAACCTACTCGATGCGTCTCGGACAACTCGGCCAGCAGTCGCGTGAGCTGCCGGCGCAGTTCGCCGAGCTCGCGGGACTTGAAGGAATGCCGGGTGCGTTCGAGCACGGCCACGGTTTCGGCAAGGGCAGCGTGCAGTTCGCCGTTTGGGTTCAGGCCCGCATCGCCGAACCAGCGGCAGAGCGGCGCCTGACTGCAATCCACCGGCGAGCAGACCACTTCGCCATCCAGGTCCATCGAGCGCAGGAGCAAACGAAGGCGCTGCTCCGTTTCCGGATGGGCGCAGACGAGCAGGACGGGTGCAGCGGGTTGGCATGGCATCGGTAGCGACCATAGCGAAGGGCCATTACAGAATATCCCTCCAGTACGCCCGCCCGTTGACCCCGGTCAGCCCCGCTCGCCGCCTGCCTTCGGGGGCTCGATATCGGCCGCGTCGGCCGCGTCCTGCGTGGGATGCGGCGGGCTGAACGGGTCCGCCCCCTCGCTCGGCAGGGCGCCGGTTTCGCCATCCTCGAGCACCGCGTAGGCGCTGCTGCAGAAGAACGAGTTGAGGCGCTTCATGTCGGCGATCAGCTCCAGGTGCAGCGAGCTGGTTTCGATGCTCTGCACTACCTGCTGGCTCAGGCGTTCGACGTGGGCGTGGGCCAGGCGCCGTTCGCGCACGCGGAAGCGGCGCTTCTCGCGCAGCAGCTGGCGGGCGCCCTGGCGGTCGCCGGAGAGGAACACGGAAAGCCCCAGGCGCAGATTGGCCAGCAGCTGCTCGTGCATCTCGTTGAGTTCTTCCAGGCCCTTTTCGGAGAACGAATGGCGCCGCGCCGTCTTGTGATGCTGCAGTTTGCCGAGCATGTGCTCGATGGTGTCGCCGGCGTGTTCGAGGTTCACCGCCAGCTCGATGATTTCTGCCCAGCGCCGGGCGTCCGCATCGGCCATGGCTTCGCGGGGGATTTGCGCCAGGTACAGCTTGACTGCGTTGTAGAGGGCGTCGACGTCGTCGTCGAGGCGGCGGATTTCCTGGCCCGAGGCCTGCTCGTCACGCTGCAGCACCTCTTGCAGGCGGACCAGCATGTGGTCCACCAGGTCGCCGATGCGCAGGGTTTCGCGCACCGCGTTGGACAGCGCCAGGCTCGGCGTTTCCAGCGCGCTGCGGTCCAGGTGGCGCGGCCGGGCGACGCCGTTGTCGAGGTGTTTTTCCGGCAGCAGCAGCGTGCACAGGCGCGCCATCCAGCGCACCGTGGGCAGCATCAGCAGGCAGCGCAGGGTGTTGTAGACCAGGTGGAAACCGATCACCAGATTCGCCGCCTCGAAGGTCTGCTGCTCGTTCATCCAGTTCACCAGCGGATGCAGCAGCGGCGACACCAGCAGCAGGCCGAGCAGCTTGTAGAGCAGGCTGCCCAGCGCCACGCGGCGGCCGGCGGCGGATTGCATGCTGCTGTTGAGGAACGCCAGCACGCCGCTGCCGATGTTGGCGCCGATCACCAGGCCGATCGCCACCGGCAGGCTGATCAGCCCGGCGCTGGCCAGGGTCGCGGTGAGCAGAACGGCGGCCAGGCTGGAGTAGGTGGCCATCGCCAGCAGCGCGCCGACCATCGCGTCCAGCAGCAGGTCGCCGGTGAGCGAGGCGAACAGCACCTTGATACCGCGCGATTCGGTGATCGGCAGGGCGGCGGCGACGATCAGCTGCAGCGCCAGGATGATCAGGCCGAGGCCGATGAAGGCGCGGCCGAGCTGGCCGATCCGGGTCTGCTTGCGCGAGAGGAACAGCAGGACACCGGCGAAGATCAGCAGCGGCGACAGCCAGGACAGATCGAAGGTCAGTACCCGGGCCATCAGCGCCGTGCCGACGTCGGCGCCGAGCATGATGGTCAGCGCCGGCGCCAGCGCCATCAGGCCCTGGCTGACGAACGAGGTCGCCAGAAGGGCGGTGGCGTTGCTGCTCTGCACCAATGCGGTGACGCCGATGCCGGCGGCGAAGGCCAGCGGAAGGCGGTTGATGCTGTGGCTGAGGATGCGCCGCAACTGCGAGCCGAACACGCGCAGGATGCCGGTACGCACGATGTGCGTGCCCCACACCAGCAACGCGATGGCGGAAAGCAGATTGAGCAAGGTCAGCATAAGACGGCCTCCCTGGCGATCGATGTGCGTCGGAAATGCCGGGTCGCCTGAGCGAGCAGGCGCGGCGGATACCTTTGGGTGGACAGGATAACGACTCCCGGGTTCGCTTCATGGCACGGCCGGCGGGGCGATTATTACAGGAAAGTTTCAGTGCGTTGGATGCCGTGCCGGCTCAGCCGCCGAGTCCATCGGCGTCCGGCGCGTTGCCATCCAGGCGGATGCGCAGCGCAAGGTCGGTGCGCGACTCGGCATTCTTCAACGCCTGTTCGAGACTGATCGCCCCGGATTGCTGCAACGCGAAGAGGTGCTGGTCGAAGGTCTGCAGGCCGCTTTCCGGCGCGCTGCCGATGGCGTCCCTGAGTTCGCCCAGTTCGTCGCGCTTGATCAGGTCGCGCAGGTGCGGGGTCGCCAGGAGCAGCTCCACGGCCAGCACGCGGCGCTGCCGCAGCCCAGGAATCAAGCGCTGGGCGACGATCGCCAGGAGGTTCTGCGAGAGGTCGGCGAGGACCTGCTTGCGCGCGCCCTCGGGGAAGAAGTGCACCACCCGCTCGATCGCCTGCAGGCTGCTGGTGGCGTGCAGCGTAGCGACGCACAGGTGGCCGGTCTCGGCGTAGTGCAGGGCGTGCTGCATGCATTCGGCGTCACGTACCTCGCCGAGCATGATCACGTCCGGCGCCTCGCGCAGCACGTTGCGCAGCGCGGCGGCGAAGCTGTGGGTGTCCAGTCCGACCTCGCGCTGGTCGACCAGCGAGCGCTTGTGCGAGTGGATGAACTCGATGGGGTCCTCGATGCAGAGGATGTGCCCGCCCTTGCGCGCGTTGCGGTGGTCGAGGAGGGAGGCGAGAGTGGTCGACTTGCCGGAACCGGCCGCGCCGACCACCAGGATCAGGCCGCGGTCGAACAGCGCTAGGCGCTCCAGCGGTGCAGGCAGGCCCAGCGTGGCGAGCGCCGGGATATCGCTCTTCACATGGCGCACGACCATGCCGACCTCGCCGCGCTGCAGGTAGACGTTGGCGCGGAAGCGCCCGACCTGCGGCACGCTCACCGCCAGGTTGAGCTCCAACTCGCGCTCGAACTCGGCGACCTGCGCCGGATTCATCAGCGCGTAGGCCAGTTGGCGTACCGCTCCGGGCCCAAGAACCGGGGCTTCCAGCGCCACGGAATTGCCGTCGACCTTCAGGTGCGGCGGCGCGCCGACGCTGAAGAACATGTCCGAGCCGCCGCGCTCGGCCAGTTGGCGCAGCAGGGTGTGGATCTCCTGATCGGGGACGCTGTGATCGTCCATTTCGTCGTTGCTCCTGCTGCGCTTCCGGGGATCGGAGGCGCATGATCGTGCAGGTGACGCCGCGGCGCAATTCGACGCAGGCGCCGCACCGCCCCCATCGTTGCACCGCGAGGAAACCATGCAGCACAAGTACGAAGAAGTCGCCCGCAACCTGCTCGGCGCGCCCTATGGCGAACTCGACGAAAACGCCCAGCGCGTTGCCCGTCACCTCGCCAGGCACACGCCGATCGCGCGTAACACCGCGCAGGAAGAGGAGGATGCCGCCAGCTTTGGCCAGCGCGCCGCGGATGCCATCGCCAGTTTCGGCGGTTCCTGGGCGTTCATCCTCTCGTTCATCGGGCTGATCGTGGTCTGGGTCGGGCTCAACTCGCTGATCCTGGTCCGCTACGACGCTGCCTTCGACGCCTATCCGTACATCCTCCTCAACCTGTTCCTGTCGATGCTGGCCTCGATACAGGCGCCGCTGATCCTGATGTCGCAGAACCGCCAGGCGGAGAAGGACCGCATCAACGCCGAGCACGACTACGAGGTCAACCTCAAGGCCGAGCTGGAAATCATGCTGCTACACGAGAAGGTCGACGCCCTGCGCGAAACCCAGTGGCGCGAACTGGTGGCGATGCAGGCGCAGCAGATCGAACTGCTGGAGCGGCTGGCGCAGCGGCAGGCCTGATCGGCTCGCGGCGACGTGAACCGGCGGTGAACTGATAACCTAGGCATTCCCCCGGCAGACCGCGCATCCATGCTCAACCTCTACCACGCTCCCGATCTGGAAACCCTCGGCGCCCTGGCCACGCGCCTGCTCGCCCAGCCGCAACGCGACCCCTTCGCGCCGGCGCGCGTGGTGGTGCCGAGCCAGGGCATCGGGCGCTGGCTGACGCTGCAACTGGCGCGCGAGCAGGGCATCGCCATGCAACTGGAGGTAAAGCTGCCGGCGGCGTTCGTCTGGGACCTCTCGCGCCAGGTGCTCGGCCAGTTGCCGGAACAGTCGGCGTTCACCACGGTGACGCTGACCTGGCGTCTCTACGACTGGCTCTGCGAGCCGGCCAACCTGCAGCGCGCCGAGCGCCTGCAGCGTTACCTCGAGGGTGGCGACGAACGCCGGCGATTGTCGCTGGCGGCGAAGATCGCCGACGTGTTCGACCAGTACCTGCTCTATCGCGACGACTGGCTGGCGGCCTGGGAGCGCGGCGCGTTGTGCGACCTCGGCCCCGACGAAGCCTGGCAGGCGCTGCTCTGGCGCGAGCTGACCGCCGACGGCCACCCGCACCGTGCGCGTCTGCTCGACGACCTGCTGCAACGCCTGTACGACCCCGCGCCCCTCGCCGACCTGCCCGAGCGCCTGCTGGTGTTCGGCATCAGTTCGCTGCCGCCGCATCACCTGCGCGTGCTCGAGGCCCTGGGCCGGCACACCGAGGTGGTGCTGTTCGCCCTCAACCCGTGCCGCGAGGCCTGGGGTGATATCCGCGACATCCGCGAGCTGGCGAAACAGCCGGAGCTGAGCCCGGATGAATGGTATCTGGATGTCGGCCACCCGCTGCTGGCCAGCCTCGGCAAGCAAGGGAGGGACTTCTTCGACAGCCTGTTCAGCCTGGCGTCGGCCGACGGCAGCCAGGAGACCGGGCTCTATTCGGAAGACGCCGATCTCGTCGACGACAGCCTGCTGCACGCTTTGCAGCACGACATCCTGCGCCTGCGTACGCGCCAGGCCGACGAGCGCATCGCGCTGCGCGCGGACGACCGTTCGCTGGAGCTGCACGTCGCCCATTCGCCGCTGCGCGAAGTGGAAATCCTCCACGACCAGTTGCTCGCGCGCTTCGCCGCCGACCCCGGCCTGACGCCGGACCAGGTGGTGGTGCTGACCCCGGACATCGAACGCTACGCGCCCTACGTCGAGGCGGTGTTCGCCTCGCGCACCGGCGCGTCGCGGCAGGCCTCCCCGCGCATTCCGTTCAGCCTCGCCGACCGCAGCCTGCGCGCCGAGCTGCCGCTGCTGGAAGCCTTCCTCGAACTGCTCGCGCTGCCGGAAAGCCGCTTCGCCGCTGAGGACGTGCTGGCCTGGCTGGAGCAACCGGCCATCGCGCGGCGCGCCGGCATCGAGGCCGAAGACCTGCCGCTGCTGCGCGACTGGCTGCGCGACGCCGGCGTGCGCTGGGGCCGCGACGGCGAGCACCGCCGGGCGCTCGGTCTGCCGGACGACAACGCCTTCACCTGGGCCCAGGGCCTGGACCGCCTGCTGCTGGGCTTCGCCGCGCCGCCCCAACTGGCCGGCGAGGCACTTCCGCTGCTCGGCGACAGCCTGCCGCTGGACGCCCTGGAAGGCGCGCGCGGGCAACTGCTCGGGCGCCTCTGCGCCTTCGTCGGCACGCTCGCCGGCCTGGCCGAACGCCTGCAGCGCGCGCGTCCCCTGGCCGACTGGGCGCTCGACCTGCAGGGGCTGATCGACAGCCTGTTCGACGAGCGCGAAGCCGGCGACACCCTGCTCTTGCTCAGCCAGGCCTGCGCTGCGCTGGCACGCCAGGCCGCGGATGCCGGCATCGTCCGCCCGCTGGAGCTGGCCCTGGTGCGCCAGCAGCTCGGCGCCGCGCTGGAGGCCGGTGGCGGCGCCTCGGGTTTCCTTACCGGCGCGGTGACCTTCTGCACCATGGTGCCGATGCGCAGCCTGCCGTTCCGCCAGGTCTGCCTGCTCGGCCTGGACGACGGCGCGCTGCCGCGTCGCACGCCGGTGGCCGGCTTCGACCTGATCGGCAAGAAACCGCGCCGGGGCGACCGCGCGCGGCGCCTCGACGACCGCTACCTGCTGCTGGAAACCCTGCTCTCGGCGCGCGACGGGCTGTACCTCAGCTACGTCGGCCGCGACCCGCGCGACAACGCCGTGCTGCCGCCCTCGGTGCTGGTCAGCGAGCTGCTCGAGGCCGTCGACATCACCGCCGTTGCGCCGAATGGCAAGGCCAGCGCCGCGATCACCGTCGCGCACCCGCTGCAACCCTTCGCGCCGGGCAACTTCCAGCAAGCCGGCCAGCAGCTGGGCTTCTCCGGTTCTTGGTTCCGCGCCGCGCAACGCCTGGCCGAGGCCCCGCTGCTGAGCCCGCCGCCCTT
>NZ_DJTK01000081.1:131774-132962 GCF_002438225.1 Pseudomonas sp. UBA6310
GCTCACGATTGAGCCGTCGCAGCTGCTGCACTGCTTCCGCCATCCGGCGCGATTCCTCCTCGAACAGCGCCTCGGTTTGCGCCTGGCCGACGAGGAAGAAGCCATCGCCAGCGACGAGCCGTTCGCCCTCGAAGGCCCGGCCCGCCGTGGCCTGCGCACCCTGGCACTGCAAGCGGTGGAGCGCGACTGGAGCGAGCAGGATGAGCGTCGCGTCGCGCGCGCCGCCGGCTGGCTGCCGCCCGGCGAACTCGGCCACGCGCTGTGGGGCAAGCTGCGCGGCCCGGTGCGCGCCTTCGCCCCGCGCTTGTTCGAGGCACGCCCGGAGGATGCGCCGCAGCCGCTGCTGGTGGATGTCACCCTGGCCGGCGTGCGCGTGCATGGCTGGCTCGACGGCGTGACCGCCAGCGGCCTGTTCGACTGGCGGCTTTATGCGCCCGGCGCCTGGGACTTGCCGGGTTTCTGGCTGCGGCATCTGCTGCTGAACGTCGCCGCCGGCGAAGGGATCGCCCGCGACAGCCTGCTGATCTCGCCGGCCGGCGACTGGCAGCTCGGCCCGCAAACCACTCCGCACGCGCTGCTGGAGCCCTGGCTGGCCGCCTACCGCGAGGCGCTCAGCGCGCCGCTGCCGTTCCTCACCCGCAGCAGCCACGACTTCGCCAAGGCGCTGGTCACCCCCAGCGCGCGCAGCAAGAAGGAGCCCCTCGAGGCCGCCCGCGGCGCGGCGCAGAGCGCCTGGGTCGGCGCCGACTTCAGCCCGATTCCCGGCGAAGCGCTGGACCCCTGGTACGCCCTGGCCTTCCGCGACCGCGACCCGCTCGGCGAACGCTTCGAGCAACTCGCCGAACAGCTGCTCGGCCCGGCGCTGCTGGCGTTGGCGCACGGTGGGCAGAATGAGGAGTTATGAATAATCCCCTAAGTTATCAGTGTGATCAGAACTGCCAGCGCCATTTGGAGTTTCAAGTGATGTTTTATGACTCCTTGCCGGGCGGCAATCGGCGGCTAGTAGAGAAGCTGCTTGCACAAGCTATTAGCAACGAGGTCGGTGTATGAGTATTCCGGATACCAATCAGCTAGTTGAGCTGCTTGAGCGGTTGGACTGGGAGCCGGGTGATGTTCTGGAAAACCATTATCTTGACTTCAAGCGAGCACAAAGCCCTAAGGAGGACTTTGGTCTGTCCCGGGCTGAGT
>NZ_DJTK01000049.1:0-25438 GCF_002438225.1 Pseudomonas sp. UBA6310
GACCGCCGCACAGATCGACCAGCGAGCGCAGCATGCCGGCCAACGTGGGCGACAGCGTTGCGGTGAGTTCGGCGACCTCGTCGACCGCCTTGCGCTGCAGCGCGTCGAACAGGCACTGCTCGGCTTCGCCGGATAGCCCGGCGGCGCTGGCCAGCCCGCGGTAGATACCGACGTGGCCGAGGTCCATGTGTACGTCGGGCACCTCGGCCAGCGCCAGGGTATCGAGCATCAGGCTGATGACTTCCACGTCGCTCGCCGGACTGGCGTCGCCGTAAAGCTCGGCGCCGAGCTGGATCGGGCTGCGCGAGGTCGTCAGCGCACGCGGCTTGGCATGCAGCACGCTGCCGGCGTAGCACAGGCGGCTCGGCCCTTCGCGGCGCAGGCTATGCGCATCCATCCGCGCGACCTGCGGCGTGATGTCGGCGCGAAAGCCCATCAGCCGACCGGAAAGCGGATCGGTGACCTTGAAGGTACGCAGATCGAGGTCCTGAGCGGCACCCGTGAGCAGCGAGTCGAGATATTCGATGTGCGGCGTCACCACGAATTCGTAGCCCCAGCACTGGAACAGGTCCAGCACCCGGCGGCGCGCCGTTTCGATGAGCGCCGCTTCCGGCGGCAGTACTTCTTCGATGCCATCTGGCAGCAGCCAGCGGTCTACCGTTGCCATTTCGCCTTTCCCCTTGTTCAACCGGGCGGCAGCCTACAGTGGAGCGAATTAATGGGCGCTCGCCAGCAAAGGCTGGCCGACCCGACGGGATGCGCGATGCGGAAAAAACAGGCATTTACCGCGGCGCATCGGCCTGGCGCGGGACAGAAAAAGACGCTCCGATTCATCGCATGATGGACGATTCGGATCGTCGCTCGACTGACATGTGTCCGCTGCAGACGCAAAAAAGCCGGGAATTTCCCGGCTGACTCATGATAACACGTTTTCCCCGAGGGTCATCCGGCGGGCGACTGACGCCCGCCGGAAAGGCTCACGGTTTGGACTTTTCCAGGTAGCGGAAGAAGTCGCTGCTCGGGTCGAGAACCAGCACGTCGCTCTTGTTGGCGAAACTCTCGCGGTAGGCCCGCAGGCTACGGTAGAAGCCATAGAACTCCTGATCCTGGGCGTAGGCTTCCGAGTAGATCGCCGCGGCCTTGGCATCGCCATCACCGCGCGTTTCTTCCGCCTCGCGATAGGCTTCGGCCAACAGCACGCGCTGCTGACGGTCGGCGTCGGCACGGATGCCTTCTGCCAGCTCGCGACCCTTGGCGCGGTGCTCGCGCGCTTCCCGCTCACGCTCGGTGCTCATCCGCTCGAACACGCTGCGGTTGACTTCACGCGGCAGATCGATGGCCTTGACGCGTACGTCGAGCACCTCGATACCCAGCTCCTTGCGCGCCATGCGATCCAGAGAAGCGGTGATATCCGCCATCAGCGCATCGCGCTCGCCGGACACCACCTCGTGCAGGGTGCGCTTGCCGAACTGGTCACGCAAGCCGGACTCAAGCCGGCGCGACAGACGCTCGTCGGCGATCTGCTTCAATCCGGAAGTCGCGGTGTAGAAGCGCTCGGCATCGGCCACACGCCACTTGGCGTAGGCGTCGACCATCACCGCTTTCTTTTCCAGGGTGAGGAAGCGCGAGGTGGACGAGTCCAGGGTCAGCAGGCGTGCATCGAACTTGCGGACCTTGTTCACCAGCGGAATTTTCACGTGCAGACCGGGTTGCAGGTCGGCCTCGACCACACGGCCGAATTGCAGCAGTACCGCCCTTTCCGTCTGCGAAACGATGTACAGGCTGTTCCAGGCGACGACCACCACGATCACGCCGAAAATCAGGGCGATCAGCGATTTATTGTTCATCAACGAGTCTCCCTCGAACGCAGGTCACGCTGCCCCAGATCGATGCTGGCAGGTGCATCGGCCTGACCGGCATTGGAAGCCGAAGTGCCTGCGGCGGCGGAACCGCTGCGCTGCTTCTCCATCATCTTGTCCAGCGGCAGGTAGAGCAGGTTGTTCTGCCCTTTCTGACCGGTCACCAGCACCTTGCTGGTGTTGCTGAAGACTTCCTGCATGGTGTCCAGGTACAGACGCTCACGGGTGACCTCGGGCGCCTTGCGGTACTCGGCGACCAGCTTGGTGAAGCGCTGCGCCTCACCCTGGGCGCGCGCCACCACTTCGTCGCGATAACCGTTGGCTTCTTCGAGCAGGCGCTGGGCCTGACCGCGCGCTTCCGGAATCACGCCGTTGGCATAGGCTTCGGCCTGGTTCTTCTCGCGCTGTTCGTCTTCACGGGCGCGGATCACGTCATCGAAGGCTTCCTGCACTTCGCGCGGCGCCGCCGCACTCTGCACGTTGACCTGGGTGACGGTGATGCCGACCTTGTAGGTGTCGAGGAAACGCTGCAGACGCTCGCGAATCTCGCTGGCCATCAGCTCGCGCCCCTCGGTGAGCACCTGGTCCATCGCAGTGGAACCGACGACATGGCGCAGGGCGCTATCGGTGGCGTGCTGCAGGCTGATTTCAGGCTGATCGACGTTGAGCACGAAGTCCTGCAGGTTGGTGATCTTGTACTGCACGGTCAGCGGCACCTCGACGATGTTCTCGTCCTCGGTGAGCATCTGTCCCTGCTTGGAGTACGCCCGCTCGCGGGTGACGTTTTCCTGGAACTTGCGATCGAACGGCGGGAAATAGATGTTCAGGCCCGGCCCGACCGTTTCGTAGTACTTGCCGAAGCGCAGCACCACGGCCTGCTCCTGCTCGTCAACGACGTAGATCGCGCTGTACAGCCAGATAGCCGCGAGAACGGCAACGAACACGGCAATCATGCCGAAGCCCATGCCCTTGCCGGAATCACCGCCGGAAGAGTCGCCTCCCCCGCCACTGCGTTTCTTGCCGCCGAACATGCCATTCAGGCTGTCCTGCAGTTTGCGGAAGGCTTCGTCGAGATCCGGCGGACCTTTGCGGTCGCCGCCCCGGCGCTTGTTGCCCCAGGGGTCTTGATTGTTCGAATTGCCACCCGGCTCATTCCAAGCCATAGCGCTCTCCATCTGATAAAGCAAAGACGCACCGTTGTGCGCCCGCCATGCTAACCAATGCCTGCGAAGAACGGCAAAGCCACCCCTCCAGGGTTTATTGCAAAGTGTGTTGCTCGATGAATTCCACAGGCTGCATGCCGGCGCGACTCACCAGACGGTTCAGTTCGGCACGCGGCAGACGCACGGCCAGAAGGCTTCCGCCCTGCTCGTCGTGGCCCTCGCTCTGAACCGCACCCAACTCGAAGAACTGGGCGCGCAAACGCGCCAACTTCTGCGGCAGACACAGAGTGCCGACGAACAGGTCGTCACCCAACAATTCCGCGATAGCTTGCTTGACCAACTCGAGACCGAGACCATCGCGCGCTGAAACCCAGACGCGCTGGGGCTTCCCTTCGGCATCGCGCTGAATCTGAGGTTCAATCCCCACGAGCAGGTCGAGCTTGTTGTAGACCTCCAGCATCGGCAACTCGCGCGCGCCGATCTCATCGAGAACGGCGACTACCTGTTCGATCTGCGCATCGCGCTCGGGCTCGTGGGCGTCGATGACGTGCAGCAGGAGGTCGGAGTTGCTCGACTCCTCCAGCGTCGCCCGGAACGCTTCCACCAGCTTGTGCGGCAAATGGCGAATGAAGCCCACCGTATCGGCCAGCACCACCGGCCCCAGGTCATCCAGCTCGAGCCGGCGCAGCGTGGGGTCGAGCGTGGCGAACAGCTGGTCGGCGGCATAGACCTCGGAGGTGGTCAGTGCGTTGAACAGCGTGGACTTGCCGGCGTTGGTGTAGCCGACCAGGGAAACGGTAGGGATATTCGCCCGCGTACGTCCGCGGCGAGCCTGCTCGCGCTGGCTGCGCACCTTGTCCAGGCGTTGCCTGATCTGGCGAATGCGCACGCGCAGGAGGCGACGGTCGGTCTCGAGCTGGGTTTCACCCGGACCACGCAGACCGATACCGCCTTTCTGTCGTTCGAGGTGAGTCCAGCCGCGAACCAGCCGCGTGCTCATGTGCTCGAGCTGGGCGAGTTCGACCTGCAGCTTCCCTTCGTGGGTTCGTGCACGCTGCGCGAAGATATCGAGGATCAACCCGGTACGATCGAGCACACGGCACTCGAAGGCGCGCTCGAGGTTGCGTTCCTGACTGGGCGTAAGGGTGTGGTTGAAGATCACCAGTTCCACCTGCTCGGCCCTGACACGGTCACGCAGTTCGCTGACCTTGCCACTGCCGATCAGGTACTTGGCCGTGAACTGATGGCGCGGGACGCTGACGAAAGCCACCGTTTCCGCACCGGCAGAACGGGCAAGCTCCTGGAATTCCTGAGGATCCTCACGCGCTTCCGGGTCCTGACCATCCAGGTGAACCAGAATGGCCCGCTCACCGCCTCCGGGGCGCTCAAAGAACAAGGCGGCCCCCTATCAGGCGTTGCCCGCTTCGGCCTGCTCCGACTCACTGGCGCTTGGCAACCGAACCGGGCGGCTGGGCACGACGGTGGAGATCGCGTGCTTGTAGACCATTTGGCTGACGGTGTTCTTCAGCAGAATGACGAACTGGTCGAAGGATTCGATCTGGCCCTGCAGCTTGATGCCGTTGACCAGGTAGATGGAAACCGGGACGCGTTCCTTCCGTAAGATGTTCAGGTAAGGGTCTTGTAGCGAATGCCCTTTTGACATGTGCCGCACTCCTTTAAGGATCAATAGGTCTTTGGTAATTCTAACAATGGCTGGTGCCATCCCACCCCAAGGATAGTCGGCATTCGCAGGACTCAGGCCAATATGGAGACCGACTCCAGGTATTTCAAGGTTTGCGAAAGATTGTCCGGGGCCAGGCTGTCCATCCAGTGCAAATCGGCCCAGCTACGCAACCAGGTGAACTGTCGCTTGGCCAACTGACGCGTCGCGATGATGCCGCGTTCGGTCATCTCATCGCGGGTCAGTTCGCCGTCCAGATGTTCCCATGCCTGGCGATAACCCACCGCTCGTATAGACGGCAGCCCGGCATGCAAGTCACTTCGTCGATGCAGAACTTCGACCTCCTCGACAAAACCCTGTTCCAGCATGCCGAGAAAACGCCGGGCGATGCGCTCGTGCAGGACGTGCCGCTGAGCCGGAGCTATCGCCAGATGCGCCACAGTATAAGGCAATTGCGCCGTTCCCGACGCGTCTAGAACGGGATTTTGCGCAGCCTGCCGGCGACGGTGCTCGGTCATGCTCACGCCGCTCGCCAGGTACACCTCCAGCGCGCGCGTCACACGCTGCGGGTCATTGCGGTGGATGCGCGCCGCCGATACCGGATCGACCTCGGCCAACTGCCGGTGCAGTGCCTCCAGCCCCTCGCTTGCCGCGCGCGCCTCCAGTTCGGCGCGTATCGCGGCATCGGCGGCAGGCATGTCGGCCAAGCCCTCGAGCAACGCCTTGTAATACAGCATGGTGCCGCCGACCAGCAGCGGAATCTTGCCGCGCCCACTGATTTCGGCCATCGCCGCCAGGGCATCGGCGCGGAAATCGGCTGCCGAGTAGGCCTCGGCGGGGTCGCGGATGTCGATCAGCCGATGGGGAAACTCGGCCAGCAAAGCCTTCGAAGGCTTGGCGGTGCCGATGTCCATGCCGCGATAGACCAGCGCGGAATCGACGCTGATCAGCTCGCAAGGCAGCGCGCGGGCGAGCTCCAGCGCCAGGTCGGTCTTGCCGGAGGCGGTCGGCCCCATGAGAAAGATGGCGGGTGGCAAGGGAGACATGGCGGGCTCGGAAATAATCGCGGCGCCGGGTCAGCGGCCGCGCAGGAACAGCTTGTCGAGGTCGTCCATGCCCATCTGCGTCCAGGTGGGCCGGCCGTGATTGCACTGCCCGCTGCGCTCGGTGTGCTCCATGTCGCGCAGCAAGCCGTTCATCTCGGGCAGCGTGAGGCGACGATTGGCGCGGATCGCGCCGTGGCACGCCATGGTGCCGAGCAACTCGTTGAGGTGCGCCTGGATGCGATCGCTGCTGCCGTACTCCAGCAGATCGGCGAGCACGTCGCGCACCAGCTGCGACGACTCCGCCTGCTTGAGCAGCACCGGAATCTGGCGGATCGCCAGGCTTTCCGGGCCGAAACGCTGCAGTTCGAAGCCCAGCCGCCTGAACCAGTCCTCGTGCTCCTCGGCGCAATCGGCCTCGCGCTGGCTCACCGCGATGCTTTCCGGCACCAGCAGCGGCTGGCCGCGCAGGCCTTCGCTGGCCATCGCGGTCTTCAGCCGCTCGTAGGTGATCCGCTCATGCGCGGCGTGCATGTCCACCACCACCAGCCCCTGGGCGTTCTCGGCGAGGATGTAGATGCCCTTGAGCTGGGCGACGGCATAGCCCAGCGGCGGAATGTCGCCCTGGCTTTCCGGCAGCGCCACCGCCGGCACCTCGGCGAGCGGGGCGAAGTATTCGCGATAGGCGCCCTGCGCCTCCGCGGCCGGCAACGGCGAATCCCCGCGCGGCGCCTGATAGCCACCGCTGTAGCCGCTTCCTGCAGGAGAACGCCAGGCCGGGTCGGCGGCGCTGCGCTCCAGCACGCTGGCGGCCAGGCTCATCTCGCCCTGCGGGCCGAACTCGCCGGCCTGCGGCCCGCTCGGCACCGGCATCGCAGAGGTGACGGCGCCCGCCAGTTGGTCTTCCGGGCGCACGTCACCGAGCGCGCGATGCAGCGTGCCGTAGAGAAAGTCGTGGACCATGCGACCGTCGCGGAAGCGCACTTCGTGCTTGGTCGGATGCACGTTGACGTCGACCACCGCCGGATCGACCTCCAGGAACAGCACGAAGGTCGGATGCCGGCCGTTGAACAGCACATCGCGGTACGCCTGGCGCACGGCGTGGGCGACCAGTTTGTCGCGCACCATCCGCCCGTTGACGTAGAAATACTGCAAGTCCGCCTGACTGCGCGAGAACGTCGGCAGGCCGACCCAACCCCACAGGTGCAGGCCGTTGCGCTCGACCTCGATCGGCAGCGCCTGTTCGAGGAACGCCGGCCCGCAGACCGAGGCGACACGGCGCGCGCGGGTGATCTCGTCCGGCGCCTCGTGCAGGGCGAACACGGTCTTACCATTGTGCCGCAGGTGAAAGGCGACGTCGAAACGCGCCAGCGCCAGGCGCTTGATGACTTCCTGCAGATGGTCGAATTCGGTCTTTTCCGCGCGCAGGAACTTGCGCCGCGCCGGGGTGTTGAAGAACAGGTCGCGCACCTCCACCGAGGTGCCCACCGGATGCGCCGCGGGCTGCACCAGGGCCTCCATGTCGCGGCCTTCGGTTTCCACCTGCCAGGCCTGCTCGGCATCGGCGGTGCGCGAGGTCATGGTCAGTCGCGCCACCGAGCTGATCGATGCCAGCGCCTCGCCGCGGAAGCCCAGGCTCATGACCCGCTCCAGGTCCTCGAGATCGCGAATCTTGCTGGTGGCGTGCCGCGCCAGGGCCAGCGGCAGGTCGTCGGCCGGGATGCCACCGCCGTCGTCGCGCACCCGCAGCAGCTTGATGCCGCCCTGCTCGACGTCGACGTCGATGCGCCGCGCGCCGGCGTCTAGGCTGTTTTCCAGCAGCTCCTTGATCACCGAAGCCGGTCGTTCGACCACTTCGCCGGCGGCGATCTGGTTCGCCAGCCGCGGGCTGAGCAGCTGGATGCGCTGGGCCTGGCTCATTGCTGCGAGGCCAGCGTCGTTGCGGGAATCTGCAGGGTCTGGCCGACCTTGATGGTGTCGTTCTTCAGGTCGTTGGCATTGCGCAGGGCGCTCAGGCCAACCTCGTAGCGCTGGGCGATCAGCGCCAGGCTTTCGCCGGAGCTGACCACGTGCTCGCGCGGGCCAGCCGCGATCTTGCCGGCATCACGCAACCAGGCAACGTAGGTGCCTGGCGGCGGATTCTGCTGGAAGAACTGCCGCACGCCGGAATGGATCGAGCGCGCCAGCGCCTGCTGATGGCTGCGCGACTGCAGCTTGTTGGCTTCGTTGGGGTTGGAGATGAAGCCGGTCTCCACCAGGATCGACGGGATGTCCGGCGACTTCAGCACCATGAAACCGGCCTGCTCGACGCGGCGTTTGTGCAGCGGGGTGATGCGCCCCATGTTGCTCAGTACCTTCTGCCCGACATTGAGGCTGGAGGACAGCGACGCGGTCATCGACAGGTCCAGCAGCACGCCGGCGAGCATCCGGTCCTTGTCGTCCAAGGCGACGCTGCCGGCGCCGCCGATGAGGTCCGAGCGGTTCTCCGTGTCGGCCAGCCAGCGCGCGGTTTCCGAGGTGGCGCCACGGTCGGACAGGGCGAACACCGAGGCGCCGAACGCCGCCGACTTGGGCGCTGCGTCGGCGTGGATGGACACGAACAGGTCGGCGCCTTTCTTGCGGGCGATCTCGGTGCGTTTGCGCAGCGGGATGAAGTAGTCGCCGGTGCGCGTCAGCTCGGCGCGGTAGCCCTTCTCGGCGTTGATCTGGCGCTGCAGCTCCTTGGCGATCTCCAGCACCACGTCCTTCTCGTGAACGCCTTTCGGACCGATGGCGCCGGGGTCGTCGCCGCCGTGGCCGGCGTCGATGGCGATGATGATGTCACGCTTGCCGCCCGGCACCGGCGGCAGCTTGGCATTCGGCTTGGCCGGCGTGACGGGCGCGACCGGCTCGCTGGCGATGGTGGTCGGCGGCAGCTCGGGCGCGGTGGAGGCGCCTTCGTCGTAGAGGTCGACCACCAGGCGATCGCCGTACTGCTGGTTGGGCGGCAGGGTGAAGCTCTTCGGCGTGACCGGCGCCGACAGGTCGATGACCAGGCGCAGGTCGGTGGGCGAGCGTTGCGCGGCGCGCACGCCCTTGATCGGCGTATTGGCCAGGGCCAGCTTGTCCAGCGAGGTGGTCATCTGCGCGCCGCTGATATCGACCACGATGCGATCCGGGGCGCTGAGGGTGAACACGCTGTGCTGCACCGGCCCGCTGAGATCGAAGACCAGGCGGGTGTTGTCCGGCGCGCGCCAGAGACGGACGCTGCGCACATCCGAGGCCGCCAGCACATCGCCAGCCAAGACGATCAGCAGCACTCCGATTCCCGCGAACAGCGCGCGCATGCGCATGGATATCCCCTTTCTGTTGTTCATACGTCCCCAGCCAGGGTCGCGCACCAGGCATTTCCACGTGCGCCCTGTGACACCAGACGCAGGGATCGGCCTGCGCCTTGGGGGCTAATGGTAATGTCCAGGTCCGCCCTTGGCAAAATGCCGCGGCCTCGCTGCGGCCATTCCACCAGACAAAGTGCATCGTCCGCGAAGTAATCGCGAATGCCAAGGAATTCAAGCTCTTCGGGATCACTCAAGCGATAAAGGTCGAAGTGGAAAACCCGCTTTTCGCCCAACTCGTACGGCTCGACCAGGGTGAAGGTCGGGCTCTTGACCGCGCCGGCGTGACCCAGGCCGCGGATGATCCCGCGCGACAGGGTGGTCTTGCCGGCGCCCAGGTCACCGTGCAGGTAGATCACGCCCCGGCCTTCGCTGACCTCCGCGAGGCGCGCGCCCAAGGCGTACATCGCATTCTCGTCGGCGGCGAACAGGGTCACTTCACGCACGGCGATTGCTCCTCGAGAAGACTGCGAATGATCGGAATCAGGTCGCTGGCCGCCAGCCCACGCCCCTCCGGCCCCAGTCGCTCGCCCGCCGCCGCATGCAGCCAGACGCCCAGGCAGGCTGCCTCGAATGCGGGTAGACCCTGCGCGTACAAGGCGCCGACCAGGCCGGCGAGCACGTCGCCGAGCCCTGCCGTAGCCATCGCCGGATGGCCACGGTCGCACAGCGCCAGCCGCCCGTCCGGCGCGGCGACCAGGCTCCCGGCGCCCTTGAGCACCACCACCGCCTGGTAGCGTTCCGTCAACGCCTTCGCCGCGGCGGGGCGGTCGGCCTGCACGTCGGCGATGGAACAGCCGAGCAGGCGCGCCGCCTCGCCCGGATGCGGCGTGATCACCGCCTGCGCCGGCAGGGAAACCGCGCCGGCGGCCAGCAGGTTCAGCGCGTCGGCGTCCCACACCTGCGGTTTCTCGCTGCCAGCGGCGACCGAGAGCAGGCTGCGGCCCCAGGCGCCCTGCCCGAGGCCCGGGCCGGCCACCAGCAGATCGGCCTTGTCGACCAGCGCCACCAGCTGATTGGCCGACTCCACGCCCGCGCTCATGATTTCCGGGCAGCGTGCCTGCGCCGCCGCCAGGTTGGCGCCGCGGGTCGCCAGGGACACCATGCCGGCGCCGCTGCGCAGCGCGCTCTGTGCCGTGAGCAGGCCGGCGCCGCCGGTGCCGTGGTCGCCGGCAATCGCCAGCAGGTGACCGAACTGGCCCTTGTGCGCGGTGGCGGGACGCGCCGGCAGCAGCGGCAACGTCCCCGGCGCCAGGCGCTCGGCGGCCCGTTCGGTGTGCGCCACCTGCAGCGGATCGGCCTGCAGGTCGTCGAACACCAGCTCGCCGACCCGATCCGGCGCGCTGCCGGTGAACAGGCCGAGCTTGAGGCCGATGAAGGTCACGGTGAGGTCGGCGCGAATCGCCACGCCGAGTTCGCGCCCGGTGTCGGCACAGAGGCCGGAAGGGATGTCCACCGCCAGCACCGGCAACCCGCTGGCGTTGACCAGGCGGATCAGCTGCGCGTAAGGCTCGCGCACGGCGTCGCGGGCGCCGGTGCCGAGCAGCGCATCGACCAGCACACCGTCGAACAGCGGGCAGTCGCTGCAGGCCTGGACGCCCACGCCGGCCGCCCTCGCCTCCTCAAAGGCGAGCGCGGCGTCGCCACGCAAAGCCGAAGGCTCGCCGAGGGCCAGCACCTGCGCGCGCCAGCCGGCGCGTTGCGCCAGAGCGGCGACCAGGTAGCCGTCGCCGGCGTTGTTGCCGGCACCGGCCAGCACGGTGAGCGCGCCCGCCTCCGGCCAGTGGCGGCGCAGGGCGCGCCAGGCCGCGTGGGCGGCGCGCTGCATCAGCTCGAAACCGGGCGTGCCGGCGGCAATCAGGCGGGCGTCGAGGTCGCGAACCTGGGCGGCGCTGTACAGGGCGGTGGGCAGATCGTCGCGTGGATGCGGCATGTGCAACTCCAATGTCTGGCAGAATTATACCTACCTCGCCCCTCGGTTTCTCCGCTCGCCATGCCCAGCTCGCCGCCCGATCTCGCCCTGCTCGCGCAGTCCATCAAGGACTGGGGCCGCGAGCTCGGCTTCCAGCAGGTCGGCATCGCCGGGCTCGACCTGAGCGAGCACGAGGCGCACCTGCAGCGCTGGCTGGACGCCGGCTACCAGGGCGAGATGGACTATATGGCCGCGCACGGCACGAAACGTTCGCGCCCCGACGAGCTGGTGCCGGGCACGCTGCGGGTGGTTTCGCTGCGCATGGACTACCTGCCCGGCGACACGCGCATGAGCCAGCGCCTGGCCGAACCGCAGAGCGCCTACGTCTCACGCTATGCACTGGGCCGCGACTACCACAAGCTGATCCGCAAACGCCTACAACAACTGGCCGAACGCATCCAGGCGGAGATCGGGCCGTTCGGCCATCGCGCCTTCGTCGACAGCGCGCCGGTGCTGGAGAAGGCCATCGCCGAACAGGCCGGGCTGGGCTGGATCGGCAAGAACACCCTGGTGCTCAACCGCAAGGCCGGAAGCTGGTTCTTCCTCGGCGAGCTGTTCGTCGACCTGCCGCTGCCGGTCGATGCGCCGCACGCCAGCGAGCACTGCGGCCGCTGCAGCGCCTGCCTGGACATCTGCCCCACCGGCGCTTTCGTCGGCCCCTACGTGCTGGACGCGCGCCGCTGCATTTCCTACCTGACCATCGAACTGAAGGGCGCGATTCCCGAAGACCTGCGCGGGTTGATCGGCAACCGCGTGTTCGGCTGCGACGACTGCCAGATCGTCTGCCCGTGGAACCGCTTCGCCCGGCCCACCGAACAGCCCGACTTCCAGCCGCGCCACGGCCTGGACAACGCCGAGCTGGCCGAGCTGTTCCGCTGGAGCGAGGAGGAATTCCTCAGCCGCACCGAAGGCTCGCCGCTGCGCCGCGCCGGCTACGAGCGCTGGCTGCGCAACCTGGCGGTGGGGCTGGGCAACGCGCCCACGACCATCGCGGTGATCGAGGCATTGCAGGCGCGCCGCGACTATCCATCCGAGCTGGTTCGCGAGCACGTCAGCTGGGCCCTGCAGCGCCACGGCCAGGCGTGAGAAACCTTATCCCTTGATAGCGCGATGCTCCGCAAAGCAATGCAGGCTCGCTCACCCCGCCGCAGGGCATGCCGTGCGCACCAAAGACCGCTGATTTGCTGCGGTGCGCAGGGCGCACCCTACAAAAGCCGATCATGCCGTGGGCTGCAAGCGCGAACACAGGCATGAAAAAGCCCGCATCGAGCGGGCTTTTTTGCGTGTTCATACCTTGAGGAAATGCTCGCGGTAGTAACGCAGTTCGGCGATCGACTCGCGGATGTCGTCCAGCGCCTGGTGCGTGCCCTGCTTCTGGAAGCCGTCCTTGAGCTGCGGCGCCCAGAGCCCGGCGAGAATCTTCAGGGTCGACACATCCAGGTTGCGGTAATGGAAGTAGCCCTCGAGGTTGCGCATGTAGCGCGCGAGGAAGCGCCGGTCCTGGCCGATGCTGTTGCCGCAGATCGGCGATTTGCCCTTCGGCACCCATTGCTCGAGGAAGGCGATGGTCTGCGCCTCCGCCTCGGCCACGCCGATCGTGCTTTCGCGCACGCGCTGCGTCAGGCCGCTCTGGCCGTGGGTACGGGTGTTCCACTCATCCATGCCGGCGAGGAGCTCGTCGCTCTGGTGCACGGCGATCACCGGACCTTCGGCGAGCACGTTGAGGTCGCTGTCGGTGACGATGGTGGCCATCTCGATGATGACGTCGGTCTCCGGTTCGAGGCCGGTCATTTCCAGGTCGATCCAGATCAGGTTTTGCGGGTTCTGCATGATGGTTTCCTCTGCACAGGCCGCCAGTCTAACCAAAGCGCCGGGGGTCGCGCGCCGTCAGCGATTCGGCCGCCACACCAGCAGGCGCGAGGCGCGCCAGTCGTCCAGCGGGATGACCTGCTCGGCCGGCACGCCGGGGATCTCGAAGCTGTTGCTGACCAGCCGCGCGCCACGGCGCATCTGCGCGCGCGCCTTCTCCCACAGCCGCGGCATCGGCGCCGGCGAGAGGAAACAGTAGACCAGGTCGAAGTCGCCCAGCTCGGCCTTCCACAGGCTGCCGTAGCGAATCCGGCAGTTGCGCCGCGGCAGGCAGCGCAGCCAGGACACGAGAAAGCTCAGCGGCGCGCTCTCGACCCCGACGAAGCGCGCCTGCGGGTAGTCGCGCGCCAGCCGGGCGAGCGTGCCGCCGAGGCCGCTGCCGAGGTCGATGAAAGCGAAATCCGCGGGCAGTTCGCGCAGCAGATCGCTCAGCGCGCGCTCGCCGCGACGGCCCGTGAGGTACAGCGGCACGCGCTCGCCCAGGCTGTTCCAGTTCAACAGCAGCAGGACCAGGAAGCCGGCCAGCGGCATCCAGCGCGGCAGATCGCCCGCGTTCAGCGCGAGCAGCGCCGGAACGAATGCCAGGTTGATCGGCAGCCACCACGGCGAGAGTCCCAGCCAACGCCCCAGCGAAGCCGCCAACGCCCCCTGCAGCAGCGCCGCGCCGAGCAGCGGTGGTCGCCAGTGCAATCCCTTTACCGCCAGCATCACCAGCGCCATCACCAGCGCCGCGGCGACCAGTTGCAGCAGCAGCGCGAGCAGCAGCGGGACGCGCCGACCCAGCTCGTTCAATTCGCGTATCAGCATTCCAGAGTCCGTTTCCGTCTCGTTCGGCAGGCGGCGCAGTGTAATGGAGCCGCCGCGCGGCGCCAGTGATGCGACTGCCTGCATGCTAGACTCGCCGGCCGAATCATCCAGCAGTCACCGCAGATCATGGCCAAACGCCAACTCAACCGCCGGCAAAGCTGGCGCATCGAGAAAGTCCAGGAAGAACGCGCCGCCCGCGCGGCCAAGCGCGAGTCGCGCGCGCTCGACGAACTCGAGGGCGGCGACCTGGGGCCGGAGCAGACCGGCCTGGTGATCGCGCACTTCGGCGTGCAGGTCGAGGTGGAAGCCGTGGACGGCGAAATCCGCGGCCAGGTATTCCGCTGCCACCTGCGCGCCAACCTGCCGGCGCTGGTCACTGGCGACCGCGTCGTCTGGCGCGCCGGCAATCAGGGTAATGGCGTGATCGTCGCCCAGCTGCCGCGCAATTCCGAGTTGTGCCGCCCGGACAGCCGCGGGCAGCTCAAGCCGGTGGCGGCCAACGTCGATCTGATCGTGATCGTCTTCGCCCCGCTGCCGGAGCCCCACGCCAACCTGATCGACCGCTACCTGATCGCTGCCGAACACGCCGGCATCCGGCCCTTGCTGCTGCTGAACAAGGCCGATCTGGTGGATGAACAGAACGGTCCGCGGCTGAACGCGCTGCTGGCCGTGTATCGCCAGCTCGGCTACCCGCTGATGGAGGTTTCCGCCCACGAAGGTGGCGGCATGGACGCGCTGCAGGCGCGGCTGGACGGCCACGTCAGCGTGTTCGTCGGGCAGTCCGGGGTCGGCAAGTCATCCCTGGTGAACAGCCTGCTGCCGGGCGTCGACACCCGCGTCGGCGGGCTTTCGGAAGTCACCGGCAAGGGCACGCACACCACCACGACCGCCCGGCTGTTCCACTTCCCCGGCGGCGGCGAGTTGATCGATTCCCCCGGCATCCGCGAATTCGGCCTCGGCCATGTCAGCCGTGACGATGTGGAAGCCGGTTTCATCGAGTTCGCCGACCTGCTCGGCACCTGCCGCTTCCGCGACTGCAAGCACGACCGCGAACCCGGTTGCGCACTGCTCAAGGCGCTCGAGGAAGGGCGCATCCAGCCACAGCGGATGGCCAGTTACCGGCACATCATCGCCAGCCTGCCGGACGCGGAGTTCTAGGAAAACCGGCGCCCCCATCGAGGGGCGCGGGCGGCTTACCGATCGGCGCGGCGCTCCACGCGCAGTCCACCCTGCTCGAAGACGTTCTGCCGCGTAGCGACACCCGGCGACGGCGGCGCATTCGAAGCACCGGGTGCTCCGCCCGGCGTAGGGGCGGGAACCGGCATGCCCGGCTCGCGCGTAGGAGCGGCCGCAGGCTCGGCAGGCTTTTGCTCATCCGCTGGCGGCTGGCCAACGGGGCTCTGGCTGCCTTCGATGGCACGCTCGGCCTTCTTGGTCAGCACGGTGATGTCGATCCGGCGGTTGACCGGATTCAGCGGATTGTCGCGATCGAAAGGCACCGACGAGGCGTAGCCGACCACCCGCGCCACCTGCTCCTCTGGATAGCCGCCAGTCACCAGCGCACGGCGCGCGGCGTTCGCGCGCCCGGCGGAAAGCTCCCAGTTGCCCATCCCGCCCGCACCACCGACGAAGGGCGTGGCATCGGTATGCCCGCTGATGCTGATCTTGTTCGGCACCGCCTTGATGGTGTCGGACATGCTCAGCAGGATGTCCTCGAAATACGGCTGCAACTGCGCGCTGCCCAAGGCGAACATCGGCCGGTTGGCGGCGTCCTGGATCTGGATGCGCAGCCCGTTGGGGGTGATCTCGAACAGGATCTGGTCCTTGAAGCGCTTCAGCTCGGGGCTTTCGTCGACCTTGTTCTGCAGCTCCTGCAGCAGCAGTTCGAGTCGCTCGTTTTCCACCTGCTCGGCGAGTTTTTCCGCCTTCTGCGCCTCGATCGTCTCGGGATCGGGCTTGCTCGGGTCCTTGGTCTGCTCGCCCTGCAGCTTGAGGTCTTCGCTGTCCGGGCTGATGCGGGTCTCATCGCCGTCGGGCTGGGCCTGGATTTCCGGGTTGAGGGTGCGATCCGGCGCCGGCGTCGGCGTACCGCCGAGATCGATCACGTAGGGGCTGGCGCTTTCGGTGAAGCCGATCGGGTCCTGGAAGTAGCCGGCGATGGCCTTCTTCTGCTCGGGGGTGGCCGAGGACATCAGCCAGAGCACCAGGAAGAACGCCATCATGGCGGTCGCGAAGTCGGCGAAGGCGATCTTCCAGGCACCGCCGTGGTGCCCGCCGGCGATCTTCTTGACCCGCTTTACGATGATCGGCTGGTTGTTTTCCATGGTTCAGGCCTCAGCTGCCGCGCATCGCCTGTTCGAGCTCGGTGAAACTCGGCCGGTGCGCGGGGAACAGCACCTTGCGCCCGAACTCCACGGCAAGGGTCGGCGGCATGCCGGATGCTGAGGAAACCAGCGTTGCCTTGATCGCCTCGTAGACGTTCAGCTCTTCCTTGGCATCGTGTTCCAGCGAGACCGAGAGCGGGCCGAAGAAGCCGTAGGCCGCGAGAATACCGAGGAAGGTGCCGACCAGCGCCGCGCCGACGTGGGTGCCGAGCTCGGCCTGAGCCACTTCGCCGAGCAGCGCCATGGTGACCACGATGCCCAGCACCGCGGCGACGATACCGAAACCCGGCAGGCCATCGGCGACGCGGTTGACCGCGTGGGCCGGATGCTCCAGCTCCTCCTTGATGCTGGCGAGCTCCATGTCGAAGAGCCCCTCCAGCTCGTGCGGCGCCATGTTGCCGGACGACATGATGCGCAGGTAATCGCAGATGTAGGCGGTCATTCCGGCGTCCTTGAGGATGCCGGGGTACTTGCTGAAGATCGGGCTGGCGGCGGGGTCCTCGACATCGGCTTCGATGGCCATCATCCCCTCGCGGCGACTCTTGTTGAGGATCTCGTAGAGCAGCTTGAGGATTTCCAGGTAGTAGGCGTGGTTGAAGCGCGAACCGAACATCTTCAGCGACTTCTTGAACACATGCATGAAGGTGCTGCCGGGGTTGGCCTGGAGGAAGGCCCCCAGCGCCGCGCCGCCGATGATCATGACTTCGAATGGCTGGATGAGCGCGCCGATCTTGCCGTGGGAAAGCACGTATCCGCCGAGCACGCTGGCGAATACGACGATGATGCCGATGATTTTTGCCATAAAAGAGAACGCTTGAGAGGAATAGAAAGGGGAGCTGCCAAAACAGCCCTTCTATTTATCGGAAAATTTGCGCCAGACTATAGGCCCTCCCGGTTAAAAGCCAGTCGACCCCGCCATGCCGACCGAATTGCCCGTACCCCGCACGCTAGAAGGCTGGCTCAAACAACTCGACGACATTCGCCTGCCAATACCGGCGGCCCGTCATCGCCAGGTGAGTCTGGCACTGTCCGACAGCCAGCGATCGCTGCGTGAGATCGCCGACCTGATTGAAGATAGCCCAGCCTTGGCACTTGCGGTGCTGCGCGAGGCGAATCGTCGGACCGGGGCATTGGGCGAGCCGGCGGAAAGCCTCGAGCAGGCCCTCACCCGGCTGGGCCTCAAGCGCGCCGAGGAGCTGTTGCAGCGCCTGCCGGCCGTCGACGAACGGCAGATTCCCCAGTCGCTGCGCCAGATGCAACTGATCGGCCAGCATGCCAGCCAGCAAGCCAGCGGGTTGTTCGGCGCGCGCCTGGCCAGGCTCTGGCAGGAAATCCATTGGGGCAGCCTGTTGTTCCTCTCACCGCTGTGGCCGCTGCTGGTGGCGCACCCGACACTCTTCGCCACCTGGGAGCGGCGTGTGCTCGGCCAGCACGAACCGGCGAGCAAGGTCGAACGCGACCTGCTCGGCGTACCCGCGGTGCGCCTGTGCCAGGCGCTGGCCGAACACTGGCGGCTGCCGGCGTGGATCGTCCAGGGCTATCGCCTGCTGGGCAATGACCGCCGACTGCTGGTCAGGGCGCTGCATATCGCCAGGGACAACACCCACCCGCTGCACCAGCAACAGTTGCTCGACGCCGACCCGCCGCTGCGCCGCTGGTTGACCCAGCCGTCCAACACGGTGCTGCTGGCCAACGGCCTGGCGCTGTCCGCGCACGACGCCTGGGACAGCCCGCACAGCCTGCGCTGGCAGCGCTGGGCCGGGCTCTACCTGCAGATGCCGCTGGATGAGCTGCAGCAGGCGATTCACCAGCAGGCCGCGACCAGCGCGCGCCTGCACCGCTGCGACGCCGATCTCTGGCACCCGGCGCAGGCGCTGATCTGGCCCTGGCAGGCACGCCGTCTGCAGCAGGCGCCCGCGCAGGCCGCTCCACCCAAGGCCGAGCAACTCGCGGAGTGGCGCAAGCGATGCGGCGAACTGCTCACCGAGCCGAGCGGCTTCGCCAACCTCCAGCAACTGCTGGCCGCCGCCAGCGCCGCCCTTAAGGCCTGCGGCATGCGCCGCGGGATGCTGCTGCTCGTCGATCGCAGCCACCAGCGCCTGTCGGTCCAGCAGACCTTCGGCCTGCCGAAGGACGCCGCCCAGCTGAACCTCGCCCCTGCAAACAGCCAGGTGCTGCAGCGCCTGGTGAGCGCGCCCGGGCAACTGCGCCTGAATCCGCAGAACCGCGCCCAGTATGCGGCGCTGATTCCGGACGGCCTGAAAGCCCTGTTCCCCGGCGAGCACCTGCTGCTGCGCTCGATCGCGCACAACGGCAAGGTCACCCTGCTGCTGGCGTTCGATCAGGACGGGCTGCCGTTCGCCGACGTCACCCTGCAGGCGTTCGGCAAAACCGTGCAATGCATCGAGCGCGCGCTGGCCAGCTTCGCCCGGCGCGGGCACTGAGCTTTCCGCTACAATCGGCCCTCTTCCTTTTCCGAAGGGTCCGCAATGTCCACGTTCTCCACCCTGCCCCTGGTGATAGAGCCCAGCGATCTGGCCAGCCGCCTCTCTGCCCCCGAGCTGATCCTGGTCGACCTGACCAGCGCCGCGCGCTATGCCGAGGGGCACCTGCCCGGCGCCCGCTTCGTCGACCCCAAACGCACCCAGTCGGGCCAGGCTTCGGCGCCTGGCCTGGTGCCGCCGCAGGCCGATCTCGAGCGTCTGTTCGGCGAACTCGGGCACCGCGAGGAAGCCGTCTACGTGGTCTACGACGACGAGGGCGGCGGTTGGGCCGGACGCTTCATCTGGCTGCTCGACGTGATCGGACACCGGCATTACCGCTACCTCAACGGTGGATTGCCAGCCTGGCTAGGCGAAGGCCTGCCGCTGAGCACCGAGGTTCCGGCTACGGTCGGCGGCCCGCTGCCGCTGGCGCTGCATGACGAGCCCACCGCCAGCCGCGACTACCTGCAGAGCCGCCTTGGCGCTGACGACCTGGTCGTCTGGGACGCCCGCGGCCCGCTGGAGTACAGCGGTGAGAAAGTCCTCGCGGCCAAGGGCGGACACGTGCCCGGCGCGATCAACTTCGAATGGACCGCGGGCATGGACCCGGCGCGCGCGCTGCGCATCCGCGAGGATATCGGCGAGCGCATCGCTGCGCTGGGGATCACCCCCGACAAGGAAATCATCACCCACTGCCAGACCCACCATCGCTCCGGCTTCACCTATCTGGTGGCCAAGGCGCTGGGCTACCCGCGGGTCAAGGGTTACGCCGGCTCCTGGTCGGAATGGGGCAACCACCCCGACACCCCCGTCGAGCGCTAAGGACAATTCAATGAAAGATCGCCTGTTCATCTTCATCCAGTACATCACCCCGCATCACCTGCTCTCGCGGCTCGCCGGCTGCCTGGCCGAGTGCCGGGTCGGCTGGTTGAAGAACGCCTTCATCACTGCGTTCGTGCGTCACTTCCAGGTCGACATGAGCCAGGCGCGGGTCGAAGACCCCACCGCCTACGAGAACTTCAACGCCTTCTTCACCCGCGCCCTGAAAGACGGCGCGCGCCCGCTCGACCCGACGCCGAACGCGGTCATCTGCCCGGTCGACGGGGCGATCAGCCAGCTCGGTCCGATCGAAAGCGGGCGCATCTTCCAGGCCAAGGGCCACAACTACAGCGTGCTCGAACTGCTCGCCGGCGATGCCGAGCGCGCGGCGCCCTTCATGGGCGGCGAGTTCGCCACCATCTATCTGTCGCCCAAGGACTACCACCGCATCCACATGCCGCTGGCCGGCACCCTGCGCGAGATGGTTCACGTTCCCGGCAGGATCTTCTCGGTGAACACCGTCACCGCGCAGAACGTGCCGGAACTCTTCGCCCGCAACGAGCGGGTGGTCTGCCTGTTCGATACCGAGCGGGGGCCAATGGCGATGGTGCTGGTCGGCGCGATGATCGTCGCGAGCATCGAAACCGTCTGGGCCGGGCTGGTCACGCCGCCGAAGCGAACCCTGCGCAGCTGGCGCTACGACGAGGCTGCGCGCGCACCGATCCATCTGGAGAAAGGCGCCGAGATGGGCCGCTTCAAGCTGGGCTCCACCGTGATCCTGCTGTTCGGACCGGAACAGGTGAGCTGGGCGGAACAGCTCGCCGCGCTGACGCCGGTATGCATGGGCCAGTCGCTGGCGCAGGCGAAAACCGCTCCGGCGCTGGACGCAGCCCCCGGCGACCCGCTGCCGCCGCTCTGAAAGGTGCCGCGAATCAATGCGCCGGAGCGAAAGCACCGGCGCAGGCGCCGCAGTGATGTCAGAATGGCTGCGGACGCGTCGTGATGCTGCTAAAGTTCTGGAAATTCACTAATTTTTACCCGCGCAGCGTCGGAGTACTGGTTTTACATGGATAAACAGAGTCCCCACCTGTTATTACGTGTTCCGACGCCCAGTCAGCAAAGCCTGACCTTTTGCGACGCTTCCCCCAAGGACCTCAAGCGCTGGATCGCCGGCCTGCCGAAAGCCAACATCGGTGAAACCGCGCGGCAGCTCTATCAGTGTCTGGTCGAGCTCAATCAGTTGGTCACTCCGGTGGAAAACCGCCTGCAGCTGCTCGAACTGCTGCGTCCGGAGATCTACTTCGTCTGCCAACACCTCGAACGCCACTTCCTCAATCAGGCGATCGTCCTCGACGAGCGGCCGCGCAAGGTCGCCAACCTCTGCCAGGCGCTGCAGAACCATCTGGCGATCGGCTACAAGCTGATCATCGCGCGCGTCGTGCCGCGCTACTCCAAGGACCGTTCGCAACTGCTCGCCGCCTGCCTGCAACGCGCGATCCACGCGCTCTGCGGCCCGCTGATCCGCGCCAGCCAGCTGTATTGTCCGGTGCCGGAAGGCCTCTGGCTGGAGCTGCACCAGATCTACCAGATCGCCCGCGACCATAATCTGCAGAAAACCACCGTACGCGACCCCCTGGCTCGCCACACACAGACCCTGAGCGTCGAGCAGGCGTACCTCGTCGGATTGCTGATCGGCTGCGCCCGCGCCAACCAGATGCGTCAGAGCGGCATCGCGCGCCTGGCCGAAGTGCTCGAGCCCTGGAGCCAACTGGTCAAGCTGCAGCCCGCCGACCTGCCGAGCAGCCTGTTCGCGGTGGCGCCGCAGCTGGATGGGCCGCCCCGCTACAAGACGCTGTTCAGCGCCCAGGAACAGCAGCGCCTGCTGGGGATCGACCCGACGCCGCTGGTGGACGCCATCAAGGATTACCTGGCCCTTCCCCCGGAGAAGCGCAATCAGTCGCCCCTCCTGGTGCCCGACGGCGTCAGCACCGACCTGCTGCAACACCTGGGCTCGGCCTGGGGCGACATTTCCGAGCGCACCTTCCAGCGCATTCCGGGCCAGGGCGCACTGACGCTCTGCCTCGGGATGAGCGCCGTGCACTACTTCCTCTCGGGAAAGCGTGCCTTCGCCGAAGTCCTGAAAAGCCCGAAATCCGTGACCCTCGCCACCTTCAAGCCGACCACCGGCGGCCCGGACGTGTGGTCCAACGCCTTCGATGCGCAGCCGATGCAGGACTGGGAGAACGGCATGCCGTTCGAGGAAATCCAGTACCAGCCGGTGCACGGAGAAGAGGGCTCGCACAACAACACCACCGCCGACGAAAGCTTCCCGACCTTCGCCCTGCAGATCGTCAACCACAGCCCCGGCGGGTATTGCCTAGCATGGCCCAAGGAGGTTCCGCAGCAGTTGCAGGCCGGCGAGTTGCTGGGCGTGCAGGACTCCCCGGAGCAGGGCTGGAGCGTGGGCGTGGTGCGCTGGATTCGCCAGGTTCGCGGGGGCGGCACGCAGATGGGCATCGAGCTGGTCGCGCCACACGCCCAGACCTGCGGGCTGCAACTGGTGCGCAAGGCCGCCGAGCAGAGCAGCCACTATCTGCGCGCCCTGCTGCTGCCGGAAATCAGCGCGATCTCCCGCCCCGCGACCCTGATCACCCCGCGCCTGCCGTTTCAGGAAGGCAGCAAGGTGCAGATCAACCTGAATGGCAAGGAACACAAGGCGGTGCTGGGTCTGCGCCAGACCAGCACAGGCAGTTTCAGCCAGTTCGAATACCGCAGCGTCGAGCAGCCCGGCGAAGACCAGAACAAGCCGACGATACCCGGCGAAGGCCAGACCAGGCCGGCCGAGGAAGATTTCGACTCGCTCTGGAAGTCGTTGTAAATGCCCGTGCCTGCACCTTCGTCGCCATCTCGCGCCCTTGCGGCACGGTTCTAAGAACAGCTCATGGCTACCGAAAAGAAAACCATCCGCCTGTTGATCCTCGAAGACTCGCAGAACGAAGCCGAGCGACTGGTCAGCCTGTTCCGCAATTCCGGCCGGGCGACGCGGGTGCATCGGCTCACCTCCAGCGACGATCTCGCCGAGGCGCTGCAACAGAGCTGGGACCTGCTGATCAGTGCGCCGCACAGCGAGAACCTCGACCCCAACGAAGCACTCGGCGCGATCCGCCGCCAGGCCAAGGACATCCCGGTCATCCAGTTGCTCGAGGGCAATGACCTCGACGACATCACCGAGGCCCTCGCGCTCGGGGCGCAGGACGCGCTGCCCCAGGGCCAGGACGAACGCCTGATCCTGATCGCCAACCGCGAGCTGGCCAACCTCGAGGAACGCCGCGCGCGCCGCCGCGCCGAGATATCCCTGCGCGAGATCGAGAAGCGCTGCCAGCTGCTGCTGGAAAGCTCGGTCGATGCCATCGCCTACGTCCACGAAGGCATGCACATCTACGCCAACCGCAGCTATTTGCAGCTGTTCGGCTACGACGATGCCGAAGACCTCGAAGGCATGCCGATGATCGACCTGATCGCCGGCTGCGATCAGACCAGCTTCAAGGACTTCCTGAAGAACTATCACAGCGCCGAGACCCAGGATCACCTGACCTGCCAGGGCGTGAAGACCGACGGCCTGCAGTTCAAGGCGCGCATGGAGCTGTCACCCGCCACCTATGACGGCGAACCCTGCATCCAGGTGGTGATCCGCACCGAGACCGGCAACGCCGAACTGGAGGAGCGACTGCGCGAGATCAGCAGCCAGGACCTGGTGACCGGCCTGTACAACCGCACCTACTTCCTCGAGCTGATGGACAGCGCCGCCGAGCGCGCGGTCACCGTCGGCCAGCCGACCAGCCTGGCCTACCTGAAGATCGACCAGTACGCCGCGCAGCTCGCCGACCTGGGTATCGCCGAGCTCGACATGCTCTTCGCCGACGTCGCCAACCTGCTGCGCGGGCATTTCCCGGCGGATGCGCAACTGGCGCGCTTCGGCGACGACGTATTCAGCGTGCTGCAGCCGGGCGTCACCCCGGAGCAGGCCCAGCCGCTGCTCGCCGACCTGCTCAGGAAGGTCGAGAGCCACCTGTTCGAGGTCAACGGCCGCACGGTGCAGATCACCCTGTCGATCGGCGTCGCCGGCCTCAACGAGAAGACCCCGAAAGCCCAGGAAGTCATCGATCGCGCGCACCGCTGCGCCGACGAGCTGAGCGCCGGCAACGCCATCGCGCTGTACAACCCGGCGCAGGAACTGGCAGCGGCGGCGAACCGCGGCAACATCGTCGCCATGCTCAGGCAGGCGCTGGAAAACAACAGTTTCCGTCTGCTGTTCCAGCCGATCATCAGCCTGCGCGGGGACAATCACGAGCATTACGAGGTGCTGTTGCGCCTGCTCAACCCGCAGGGCGAGGAAATCCCGCCCTCGGAGTTCCTCAACGCCGCGCGGGAAGCCGGGTTGGCCGAGAAGGTCGATCGCTGGGTGTTCCTGCATTCGATCAAGCTGCTCGCCGAGCACCGCAGCAAGGGCCACAGCACGCGCCTGTTCGTGCACCTGTCGCTCGCCAGCCTGCAGGACCAGACACTGCTGCCCTGGCTCAGCGTGGCACTGCAGGCCGCGCGCCTGCCGGCCGACACCCTGGTGTTCCAGATCGCCGAGCCGGATGCGATCAACTACCTCAAGCAGGCCAAGGCGCTCACCCAGGGGCTCGCCGAACTGCATTGCCGGGTCGCGTTGAGCCAGTTCGGCTGCGCCGTGAACCCGTTCAACACGCTCAAGCACCTGAACGTCGATTTCGTGAAGGTGGACGGCTCCTACGCCCAGGACCTGAGCAAGGCAGAAAACCAGGAAGCGCTGAAGACCCTGCTCGCGAGCCTGCATTCCCAGGCCAAGCTGACCATCGTGCCCTTCGTCGAAACCGCCAGCGTGCTGGCGACGCTGTGGCAGGCCGGGGTCAACTACATCCAGGGCTACTACCTGCAGGGCCCGAGCCAGTCGATGGACTACGAGTTCTCCGCGGACGAGTAAGCCGGCGCCCCGCGGGGTCGCAACACGCCTCGGGCCAGCGCGGGCTGGCCCGAGCCCTTCCGATCAGCGTTCCTTCACCACCAGGCTCGACGGCGTCGCACCCTGCGCGCGCCAGCTCGGGCGGTACATCGACTCGACCTGCGGCGGCGGCACGCGATAGGTGCCGGGGGTGACCGCGCGGGCCAGGTAGAGCAGGTGCGTCGGCCCATAGCTGTTCACGTCCAGCGCCGCGACGTAGCGGTCGTCGCGGAATTCCTGGTGACGGATCGTGCCGTTCTGCATGTCCTGCTGCCATTCCTTCAACGCCCCGCCGGCGTCTTCCAGGCTGGCCGAGCTTTGCGCCAGGTTCTGGTTTTCCAGCTCCAGGCCGGCCGGCAGCAGGTCGACCACCAGCGCGTCGGGTACGCGCTCCTTGGCGCGGATCGAGAGGTGCACCAGCACCAGATCGCCGCTGCGCAGGTCGGCCAGGTCCAGCGCCCGGCCACGGGTGTCGTAGAAATCGCGCTCGATGCTGAGGTTCTCGCTGCTCGGCGTCGGCTCGCTGGCCGGATAGCCCGAGACGCTCAACTGCTGATACAGCGTGACGCCGTCGGTGCCGGTCAGGCTCAGTGGCTCGGCCAGTGCCTCGCCGTCCAGTTTCAGCCCCGGCTGCGTGGCGTTGAGCGCGTGGCTCTGCCCGGCCACCTGCAACTGCGCGCTCCAGTCCGGCTCCGGCTTGCCGAGTACGCCACGGCCAGCGAGGAACAGCGCGTTGCGCTCCTGGGTCGACAGCCAGCGCGTGGCGCGTAGTTCCTCGGCCACGGCGAACAGGCGCTCGTCGCGCTGCGCCGGAACCAGGTCCTGCTCCTCCAGCAGCGCATAGATCAGCGCCTGGTCGCGCAGCGGGCTGCCGTAGTCGGAGAGCCAGGCATTGCGGTCGCGGCCGATGCTCAGCCCGGCATGCAGCGCCTGCTCGGCGCGCGGCGCATCGCCCATC